>NZ_WIWK01000117.1:0-18191 GCF_009600165.1 Pseudomonas sp. FSL R10-0399 | reverse complement strand
GAGTGGGCGGCAGCACGGGCGCTCTGGTCGGTTCTGCCGCAGGCGGCGGCGCGGGCGGCGCACTGGGCAACTACATGGGCAACAAAAGCGATGCCGATGATCGCCGCGCCCGTGACCGTGACGACCGCCGCTACTACCGTGATGACCACCGGGGTCGTGGCCATGCCTACGGTCATCACCAGAAAAGAAAGCACCGTCATCATTGATACCCCACAAACGGGAGGCCAAGGCCTCCCGTTTTGTTTGGCTCACCGCGTACCCCGGCTAATTGTTTCAATGCATTACGCCCGTCTTTATTTGCCCGAATCATGCAGGCTGCATGATTGTCCGTTTTACTCAAAAACCTATCCTGTTGATAAACCTCAAGTTATCGGCAAAACCCGGCTTGGCATGGCCCCTGCAATTCCCTGAATGAAGGCTGCACCTCATTTCATTTCAGGAGCACAACAATAATGATCGGGACGACAGAGCACTATCCTCCTGCCCCGCAGGATTCCTCCAACCAGTCAGGCGTGTCCTGGGCCGCTATTTTTGCGGGTGCCGCTGCCGCGGCTTCACTTTCTCTGCTGCTGATTTTACTGGGTGCCGGATTGGGTTTTTCGGCCGTTTCGCCGTGGGCCGATGAAGGCGTCGGCGCCAAAGCGCTGGGCTTTACTGCGATTATCTGGCTTGCCTTAACGCAAATCATTGCCTCAGGCATGGGCGGTTACCTGGCCGGTCGTCTGCGGGTCAAATGGTCCAGCATGCACGGCGATGAAGTGTACTTTCGCGACACCGCACACGGCTTTTTGTCGTGGGCAGTGGCCACGCTGGTGTCTGCGGTACTGATCGCCAGCTCCCTGAGCAGCGTTGTCGGCAGCGGCGTTCAGGCGACCGCTAACGTGGCTTCCGGTGCGGCATCAGCTGTAACCAGTGCAGCCGGTGAGCACATGCGCAAAGGCGGCGGCGATAAAGGCCCGGAATATTTCATCGACAGCCTGTTTCGCAATGACCAGGGCACAGCCCTCAGCGAGCAAGATGTGCGCAGCGTCGTAAGCCGCATTCTGGTGCGCGGCCTGCATGACGGCGAACTGAACGCCGAGGACCGCAGCTACCTGGCGCAGATCGTCGCCCAGCGTACCAACCTGACTCAGCCAGAGGCCGAGCAACGGGTTGACCAGGTCTACGCCAAAGCCCATCAAGCCATTGAAGACGCCAAGGTCAAAGCCAAAGAAGCCGCTGACATGGCTGCCAAAGCAGCTGCCTGGAGCACCTTGTGGGCCTTCATCACACTGCTGCTCGGCGCGTTCTTTGCCAGCCTGTGTGCAACCTTTGGTGGTCGCCGTCGTGATGCCGTGACCTACCTCACCCCCACTGACCGTTAATTCTGGAGAATAAAAATGCGCTCGATTCTGTTGTTTTTTCTCGGCATCCCAATCCCGATCATCATCCTGATTGCGCTGTTTGTTCACTGACAGCCTGAACAATGGCCTTCCTCGCGAAGGCCATTTTTTTTGCTTTGATTTAAACCGGCAGGCACGTGGTGGATTTGATCTCAGACAGCGCAACGATTGAGTTCACCTCCTGAATACCCGGCACCATCGACAGCTTTTCGAAGAAGAAGCGCTCATACGCCTCAATGTCAGCCGTGACGATACGCAGTAAAAAATCCACCGCCCCCATCAGCACATAACACTCCAGCACTTCAGGAAAACCGCGAATGGCTTCGGTGAATTCGGTGAAGTTGGAGCGCCCATGCGCGTTGAGTTTGATCTCGGCAAAAATCTGCGTGTTGAGGCCGATTTTCTTGCGGTCCAGCAAGGTCACTTGCCCGCGAATAATGCCCTCGTCTTTCATCCGCTGAATGCGCCGCCAGCACGGTGATTGCGACAACCCCACCTGTTCGGCGATCTGTGCGCTGGACAGCGAAGCGTCTTCTTGCAGCAGCGCGAGGATGCGCCGGTCGTAAGCGTCGAGTTCGCCTTGCATAAAAATACCTGTGGATAAGTTATTGACGACCTGAATAAGTCTTTCTTTCGCGTAATCGTTGCATCTTAGATAAAAAAAACCGCGCCCGACGTGTAAATATTTCTCCAGCCTAATCAGGAGTCATCCCATGCCGCCGCTGGAAGCCATCCCCCCCTCAACCCGCCCCGATGTCTGGGCCAACAATGCAGCGCCGTGTGCGGTGCGGTTTTGTATTCAGGCAGAGGCCGAAGCGGATGTGTTGTGCCGGGTGCTCAACCTGTTCGCCTTGCAGCAGCTCGTGCCCCGGCACGTTGAGGTGCTGCGCGATGACGACAGTTTCAGCATCAACATCGTCAGTGACGAGCAAAGCTGGCACCGCGCCCAAGTGATTGGCGAAAAATTGCGCAATCTGGTCAGTGTCTTCGCCATGACGCTCGAACTCGACCAGCCTGCCAGGGCTGCATTGACCGGGTAATAGCTGGCAACCATTGCGCAAGCCTTCATCAGCTCCAGATGACTAGGCTTCAAACACGCAGACAAGGAACCGTCTGCGCAGTGTTTGAAGTCGCCCCAGGAGCTGTATATGCGCAATGCCCCGCCTCATGACCAATGGCTTACCCTCAAACAGCTGCTGCCCGTGCTGCTCGCTCAAGGTCGCCTGAGACAAAGCTGCGCCGAACACGCCTTAATCAGCAGCCGCGAGCCACTCAATGCCCCGTTGCATCCGCTGGTCTTTCTGGCCAATCAACAGCTTGCAGACCCCACCCGCCCCGGTAAACGCCTGGACCTCGAAACCCTGACCGCGTGGCTCGCTGATGAATTCGCCCAACCGTACCTGCGCCTCGACCCGCTCAAAATCGATGTGGCGACGGTCACCGGGCTGATGTCATTTGCCTTCGCCCAGCGTCATCAAATCCTCGCCGTGGCCGCCGATGAACACACCATCACCATTGCCAGCGCCCAGCCTTGGGTCAGCAGCTGGGAGGCCGATCTCAAACAGGTGCTCAAGCGCCCCATCCGGCGGGTGATTGCCAACCCCCAGGAGATCCAGCGCCTGAGTGTGGAGTTTTTCAACGTGGCCAAGTCGGTGACGGGGGCGGTGCTCAATGATCAAAAAACCAGCAATACGGCCAACCTTGAGCAACTTTTAACGCTGGGCAGCGCCAGCCAGGAGCCCGACGCCAACGACGCGCACATTGTGAATATCGTCGACTGGCTGTTTCAGTACGCCTTTGAACAGCGGGCCAGCGATATCCATATCGAGCCGCGCCGCGAACAGGGTGGCGTGCGTTTTCGCATCGACGGCGTGCTGCACACCGTTTACCAATTCCCGCCGCACGTCACCATGGCCATTGTCAGCCGCCTCAAGAGCCTGGGCCGGATGAACGTCGCCGAAAAGCGCAAACCCCAAGACGGCCGCCTCAAAACCAAAACCCCGGCCGGGGCTGAAGTCGAGCTGCGTCTGGCCACCTTGCCGACAGCTTTTGGCGAAAAAATGGTCATGCGTATTTTCGACCCGCAGGTCTTGCTCAAAAGCTTCGACCAACTGGGCTTTGACGGCGAAGACCTGCAGCGTTGGGAACACATGATCCGCCAGCCCAACGGCATCATCCTGATCACCGGCCCCACCGGCTCAGGTAAAACCAGCACCCTGTATGCCACGCTCAAGCAACTGGCCACCCCGCAAATCAACCTGTGCACCCTCGAAGACCCGATCGAAATGATTGAGCCCGCCTTCAACCAGATGCAGGTGCAAGCCAATATCGACCTGACCTTCGCCAACGGCGTGCGCGCCCTGATGCGCCAGGACCCGGACATCATCATGCTCGGCGAAATACGCGACCTCGAAACCGCCGAAGTGGCCATTCAGGCGGCGCTGACCGGCCATTTGGTGCTGTCCACTCTGCACACCAACGACGCGCCCAGCGCCATCAGCCGCCTGCAAGAACTGGGCGTTGCGCCTTACTTGATCAAAGCCACGCTGCTGGGCGTGATGGCCCAACGGCTGGTGCGCACCCTGTGCCCCGAGTGCAAGACAGAGCAGCCCGTGCAGGCGCACGACTGGCAGCACTTCGCCCCCGATTGGCGCCACCCGCCTCCCGCTCATACCTACAAGGCCAATGGCTGCATGGCGTGCCGGGACACGGGGTATTGCGGGCGCTCCGGGGTGTACGAAATCATGCTGATGAACGACCGCCTGAGCGCGCTGATCAACCCGCAAACTGACATCAACGCCCTGCGCCGCGACGCCTGCACTGAAGGAATGCGGCCATTAAGAATCGCGGCTGCACAAAAAGTGACCAGCGGCATGACCACGCTGGAAGAAGCCTTGCGAGTGACGCCTGACCTCTAAACGGGATAACCCGGCCTGGCGATATGCCTAAATGTTGCGTCAAACCCGGCGCCCATCGGAACTAGACTGATACAAGCGCAATCAAACGTCTCAGTTAACCTTTTTGGAGTACCCCTCATGCGCCTCAAATATGCTGTCGCTGCTGCTGCACTGTTGTCCCTCCCTGTTTCAGCCATGGCCGACGGCTTTTGGCGTGACGTTTTGTCTTCGGGGGCGACGACCGGTTCGACGTACCTGACCTTCAAAAAAGACCGAAAAGTGATTGCCGCTCAAGATGACGCGGGCAGCTTTGTGGCCAGTAACGGCGAAATCCGTGGGCCTTATCTGGAGTCGGCGATGCAGCAAGTGCGTTCTGACAACCCGAACATGAAAGTCAGCGACATGGACCTGGCTAACGCGATTCTGGTCAAGAACGCGACATCAGAGTAACCCCAATGTGTAGTCGCTGCCGCAGGCTGCGTTGAGGATCGCGCAGGCTTAGAAAATCGCGCGGACTTTGAGAAAACGGATTGCTCCGCAATCCTTCGCAGCCTGCGGCAGCGACTACGGGCTATTTCATTCAGCTTTCATACAGAATTTTCACCGGCTGTGAACAACGCGCTGGGTATGCTTTACTCACCCAAATTCACATCGGACGTCTAGCCTCTATGAGTTCCCTGCCTTTCCTGCCGTTTTCCAAACCCACCATTGATGAAGCCACTATTGCTGCCGTCGGCGACGTGTTGCGCTCGGGCTGGATCACCAGCGGGCCAAAGGTTCAGGCGTTCGAGGCGCAGTTGTCCGAGTACTTTGGCGGGCGCCCGGTACGCACGTTCAACTCCGGCACCTGCACCATGGAGATCGCCCTGCGTATCGCCGGTATCGGTGCGGGCGACGAAGTGATCACCACGCCTATTTCGTGGGTAGCCACCGCTAACGTGATCATCGAAGTCGGCGCCACCCCGGTGTTTGCAGACATCGACCCGGTGACCCGCAACATCGACCTGGCCAAGGTTGAAGCGGCCATCACGCCACGTACCAAAGCCATTATTCCGGTGTACCTGTCGGGCTTGCCTGTCGACATGGATGCGCTCTACGCACTGGCGAAAAAACACAACCTGCGCGTTGTCGAAGACGCCGCTCAAGCCCTGGGTTCGAGCTGGCAAGGTCAGCGCATTGGCGCTCGCGGTGATTTCGTGTCGTTCAGCTTCCAGGCCAACAAGAACATCACCTCGTCCGAGGGCGGTTGTCTGGTTCTGAACAACGAAGAAGAGGCCCGTCTGGCCGAGAAATATCGCCTGCAAGGCGTTACTCGCACCGGTTTTGACGGCCTGGATGTGGACGTGCTGGGTGGCAAGTTCAACATGACCGACATCGCAGCGGCGATCGGCCTGGGCCAATTTGCCCACATCGAAGCCATCACGGCGCATCGCCGTGAGCTGGCCAAGCATTACTTCGACTGCTTCGGCGCGGATTTTGAAGCCGAGTATGGCGCACAACTGCCGGTGGCTGACTTCACCAACACCAACTGGCACTTGTTCCAACTGGTCTTGCCCGAGCGCAAAGACGGCCAGCCAGCACGTGCGACCTTTATGAAAGAAATGCAGGCGTTGGGCGTCGGTATCGGTTACCACTACCCGCCGATTCACTTGCTGAGCTTGTACCGCGAGCGCGGGTTCAAGGAAGGGATGTTGCCGGTGGCCGAACGTGTAGGACGTTTAATCGTGTCCCTGCCGATGTTTACCGCCATGACCAAGGCCGATGTCGAGCGCTCAGTAGCGGCGGTTAAAGCCGTACTCAAAGACGCTTAACAACCCATATCTGTAGGAGCGAGCTCGCCTCGCGATCTTTTAAAAGATCAAAAGATCGCGAGGCGAGCTCGCTCCTACAGGGGGGGTGGTTTACTCGCCGATAGCGGCTTTGTAGCCGGCAGCATCCAGCAGTTTTTCCAGCTCGGCGGTGTTGGCTGGCTTGAGCTTGAAGATCCAGTTGGCGTACGAATCGTCGTTCAGCCCTTCTGGGGCATCCGCCAGACCTTCATTGACTGCAATCACTTCGCCCGACACTGGCGAGTAAATGTCCGAAGCGGCTTTTACCGACTCAACCACGCCCGCTGTATCAGCTGCGGCGAACACTGTGCCCACTTCCGGCAGCTCAACAAACACCACATCCCCCAGCGCTTCTTGAGCGTGGTCGCTGATACCGACGGTAATCGAGCCATCAGCTTCCAGACGTGCCCACTCGTGACTTTCAGCAAAGCGCAGGTCCGCAGGGATATTGCTCATATTCAGTGTCCTCAAGAAGAAATGTCAGCGGCTCACACGGTTGGTGAGCCTGCCAGTAAACGTTAGATCAAGGCTTTGCCAAGACGAACAAAAGTCGGTTTAACCACGCGAACCGGGTACCACTTGCCACGAATTTCTACCTCGGCACGGTCGGCCGTTGCCATCGGAACTCGCGCCAATGCAATCGATTTGCTTAGCGTAGGAGAGAAGCTACCACTGGTGATCTCTCCTTCGCCAACATCTGCGATGCGAACGACCTGATGTGCACGTAGGACACCGCGCTCTTCCAGCACCAAACCCACCAGTTTGAGCCGTGAACCGCTGGCCTTTTCTGCCTCCAGCGCTTCGCGCCCGATGAAGTTACGCGAGGCGGGCTCCCAGGCGACAGTCCACGCCATATTGGCTGAAAGGGGCGAGACAGACAGGTGAATATCCTGCCCATACAGGTTCATGCCAGCCTCAAGACGCAAGGTGTCGCGCGCGCCCAAGCCTATCGGAGAAATGCCGGCGCCGACCAGATCGTTAAAGAACGCGGGCGCTTGATCGGCCGGGAGCACAATTTCCAGGCCGTCTTCACCGGTGTAGCCGGTGCGGGCGATAAACCAGTCGCCGCTGACCTGCCCTTCAAAGGGCTTGAGCTGCTGAATAAGCTGGCTACGAGACTGGCTCACCAGCTCGGCCACTTTGTGCCGGGCCTGTGGGCCTTGAATGGCCAGCAGCGCCAACTCGGGGCGCTCATGCAACTGCACGGCGTAGCCGCCCTGGTGGCTGTTCATCCAGGCCAGGTCCTGATCGCGGGTGGCGGCGTTAACGATAAGCCGATAACCCGTCGGCATCAGGTAGACGATCATGTCGTCCACCACTCCGCCGTTTTCGTTGAGCATGGCGCTATACAGTGCGCGGCCGGGTGTGTTCAGACGTTCGACATCGTTTGCCAACAAATGCTGTAGCCATTCCTTGGCCTGATCCCCGGTGACGTCAATCACGGTCATATGCGAGACATCAAAAACCCCACAGTCGCGGCGCACCTCATGGTGCTCCTCAACTTGCGAGCCGTAATGCAAGGGCATATCCCAACCGCCAAAATCGACCATTTTCGCGCCTAAGGCGAGATGCAGGTCATACAGAGGCGTACGCTGTCCCATGGGTTTCTCCTTCCGGGCTTGGCGAAGGTGCGGACAGGCTTGTAGAACGTTTGAGGCTGTTGAAACAGGCCTTTGCGCGTTTAACAAACGACCTGGCCTGACAGACAGACCGCACCGAATGCCGCGCATTGTAGCCGTATGCAGGAGGACTGGCACCTAACCGTTGCGATGGGCCGAGCGGCGAATCAGGCCGATCACCGGTAGCAAACCCACCAGCACCAAGGTCAATGCTGGCAGGGACGCCCGCGCCCACTCGCCCTCGCTGGTCATCTCAAAGATCCGTACCGCCAGCGTGTCCCAGCCAAATGGGCGCATCAGCAAGGTGGCCGGCATCTCTTTGAGTACATCGACAAACACCAGCAGCGCAGCGCTCAGCGTGCCCGGCAGGAGTAACGGCAGATACACTTTGAAAAACAGTCGCGGGCCACTCACTCCCAGGCTGCGGGCCGCCTCGGGCAAAGACGGTCGAATCCGCGCCAGGCTGTTTTCCAGCGGGCCATAGGCTACCGCGATAAAGCGCACCAGATACGCCAGCAGCAACGCCGACAAGCTGCCCAGCAATAGCGGCTTGCCCGCACCACCCAACCAGCCCGACACCGGCACCACCAACTCGCGGTCCAGGTAGCTGAAGGCCAACATGATCGACACCGCCAACACCGAGCCCGGCAAGGCATACCCGAGGTTAGCCAGGCTGACCCCGGCGCGAATCGCCGGGGTCGGCGCCTGACGCCGGGCAAACGCCAGCACCAGCGCCACGCAGACGGTAATCAGCGCGGCCATGCTGCCCAGATACAGGGTGTGCAGGATCAGCCCGGTGTAGCGTTCATCCAGATCAAAACGTCCGCGCTGCCAGAACCACACTACCAATTGCAGCAGCGGGATGACAAAGGCGCAGGCAAACACCAGCAGGCACCAGCCGCTGGCCAGCCAGGCCTTGGGCCCGCGTAAGTGATACAAGGCCTTGACCCGTGGCCGCTCGTTGCTGGCCCGGCTAGCACCCCGCGCCCGGCGCTCACCGTAGAGCACGACCATCACCACCAGCAGCAACAGGCTGGCCAGTTGGGCAGCGGTCGACAGGCTGAAAAAGCCATACCAGGTTTTGTAGATCGCGGTGGTAAAGGTGTCGAAGTTGAACACCGAGACGGCGCCAAAATCGGCCAGGGTTTCCATCAGCGCCAACGCCACACCGGCGCCAATGGCCGGGCGCGCCATGGGCAAGGCGACCCGCCAAAACGCCTGCCACGGGCTTTGCCCCAGAATGCGGGCGGCTTCCATCAGGCCTTTGCCCTGGGCCAAAAAGGCGGTGCGCGCCAGCAGGTACACGTAGGGGTAGAACACCAGAATCAGCACGATGATCACACCGCCCGTGGAGCGCACCCGAGGCAGCCGCAGGCCCATGCCAAACCATTCTCGCAACAGGGTTTGCACCGGCCCGGCGAAGTCCAGCAGGCCAACAAAGACAAACGCCAGCACATAAGCCGGAATCGCAAACGGCAGCATCAGCGCCCAGTCCAGCCAGCGCCTGCCGGGGAACTCGCAGAGGCTGGTCAGCCACGCCAGGCTGACCCCGAGCAAGGTCACCCCAATGCCTACGCCAACAATCAGCGTCAACGTGTTGCCCAGCAGGCGCGGCATCTGTGTGTCCCACAAATGGCTCCAGATCTGGCCGTCAATATTTTGCCAGGACAGCAGCAAAACGCTCAGCGGCAGCAACACCAGAGCGGCAATGGTAAAGACCAGCGGGTACCAGCGACGTTGGGCAGGATGGGCCACGAAAAACTCTCGCAAGGGTGTGGAAGTATCAGAAAACAATGTGGGAGCGGGCTTGCTCGCGATGCAGGCACCTCGGTCTCATCAGAAACCACGGTGATGCTATCGCGAGCAAGCCCGCTCCCACAGGTTTATGCGCTAAAACTAACTCAATTCCAGCCAGCGCGGTCCATCATGCGGATCGCTTCAGCCTGGCGCTTGCCCGCCACTTCAACCGGCAGTTCGTCAGCCTTGAACGTGCCCCAGCTGGCCACTTCGGCCGAGGGCGCAACGCTCGGGTTGGCCGGGAATTCCTGGTTGGTGTCGGCAAATATCGTTTGGGCTTCAGGGGTGGTCATCCACTCCACCAGCGCTTTGGCGGCTTCAGGGTGCGGCGCGTACTTGGTCAGGCCAATACCCGACAGGTTGACGTGAACCCCCCGGTCAGACTGGTTCGGCCAGAACAGTTTTACCGCCAGGTCAGGCTTTTGCTTGTGCAGGCGGCCGTAGTAGTAGGTGTTGACGATACCGACGTCGCATTGCCCGGCGTTGATCGCTTCCAGCACCGCGATGTCATCGGAGAACACGTCGGTGGACAGGTTGTTGACCCAGCCTTTGAGGATCTCTTCAGTTTTTTGCGGGCCATTCACTTCGATCATGGTCGCGGTCAATGACTGGTTGTAGACCTTCTTCGCGGTGCGCAGGCACAGGCGCCCTTCCCACTTCTTGTCTGCCAGCTCTTCGTAGGTCGACAGCTCGTCTGGCTTGACCCGGTCAGAAGCGTAGGCGATGGTGCGTGCGCGCAGGCTCAAGCCCGTCCACTCGTGGCTCGAGGAGCGGTATTGACGCGGGATGTTTTTATCGATGATCTCGGACTTGATCGGCTGCAAGATGCCCATTTGCTCGGCTTGCCACAGGTTACCGGCGTCTACGGTGAGCAACAGGTCAGCCGTGGCGTTTTGGCCTTCAGCCTTGATGCGCTGCATGAGCGGCGCTTCTTTGTCGGTAATGAACTTGACCTTGACCCCGGTTTTCGCGGTGTAGGCGTCAAATACCGGCTTGATCAGCTCGTCGATGCGCGAGGAATAAACCACCACTTCATCGGCAGCAAAAACGCTGCTCCCGAACACGGTAAGGGCCAGGGCAGTCAGTAGACGCTTGGGTGCCAGCATGGAGGGCGGTCTCTCTAATGCGAATCGGGCGTAAATGGTAGTGAATCACATTTGCCAGCTCAACCGAACTCGCCCCCGAGGCGTTACCAGATGTTACAGATAAACAAAATCCCCCTGTAGGAGCGAGCTTGCTCGCGATCTTTTGGTCTTTAAAAGATCGCGAGCAAGCTCACTCCTACAGGGTCCGCGTTCGATTAGATGTATTCCTACAAAGCCTTGGCCAGCGGCGGCAGGTCGCCGGTGAGGCCCAGCGCCTGGCGCACGAACAGGGCTTTGGCTTCGGGCATTTGGTTGACCCATTTCAAGCCGGTGTTGCGCACCAGCCGTGCTGTCAGCGAGTCCGACTGGAACAAGCGTTCAAAGCCTTCCATGGCCGCCATCAGCGCCAGGTTGTGGGGCATGCGACGCCGCTCGTAGCGGCTCAGTACCCGCACATCGGCCAGGCGCTCACCACGGTCCGCCGCGTGCAGCAGTACATCGGCCAGCACGGCGGCATCCAGAAAGCCCAAATTCACGCCCTGCCCGGCCAGCGGGTGAATGGTGTGCGCCGCATCACCGATCAGCGCCAGACCTTCGGCCACGTAGCGTTTGGCATGGCGTTGGCGCAGCGGCACGCACACTCGCGGGTCGGCACTGAGCACCGTGCCCAAGCGGCCTTCAAAGGCAAATTCCAGTTCGCGGCAAAACCCCTCGTCGTCCAGCGCCATCAACGCCTGCGCTTGTTCCGGGGTGGTCGACCAGACGATTGAACACCAGTCTTGCTGCCCTTCGCGCTCCAGCGGCAAAAACGCCAGCGGGCCATGGTCGGTGAAGCGCTGCCAGGCAGTCTGCTGATGCGCCTGTGCGCAACGCACGCTGGTGACGATGGCATGATGCTGATAATCCCACTCACGGGTCTCACAGCCGGTCAGGCGGCGTACAGCCGAGTTAGCGCCATCGGCGGCGATCACCAGCGGCGCGCGCAAGGTGCGGCCATCGGCCAGGGTCAGCAGCCAGTCATCAGCCGAACGGCGCATTTGTTCAAGGCGTGCATTGGCCAGCATCTGGATGCCGGAGTCTTGCAGACACTCCAGCAATGCGTCCTGCACCACACGGTTTTCAACGATATGGCCCAGCACATCGGCGTGCACACTGGCCGCCGAAAAGTGGATGTGCCCGGTGCCGCTGCCGTCCCACACGTGCATGTGCGAGTACGGGCTGGTGCGCCGTGCGCGAATACCGTCCCAGGCGCCAAGGCGTTGCAGGATGCGCTGGCTGGCGGCCGACAAGGCGCTGACCCGGGGTTCAAAGGTGTCTTGAGCGGTGAAGGGTTTGACGCTGAGCGGGCTGCCGTCGAGCAATACCACGTTCAGCCCGCTGTCTTTGAGCGCCAGCGCCAAAGCGCTTCCGACCATTCCGGCCCCGACAATCAGCACATCTGCGCGCATTTCCATGCTTTAAGCCTGTCTCGCTAGCGGCTTGCGCCGCATCTAAAAAGGGTCGACACGGGGCACAGTAAACGCCCCGGCCGCTATCAGCTGTCTGCGCGCGTGCCCAGGCCCATGGCCTGACGGGCAAACCAGCGCTTGGCAGGCGGCAGTACATCGAGGCCCAGCAACCCCAGATTGCGGCCAAACGAAATCAGCGTCTGGTCACTGCCAAAAAGCCGCGTCACTTGATCGGAGAAGCCAATGGTCAACTGCTGGTCCAGTTGCTGGCGCTGTTGATAACTCAGCAAGGTGGCCAGCTCGCCGGGCTTTTGCTCGCTGGTCAGCAAGGCATCAGCCAACGCCTGGGCGTCACGCAACGACAGGTTGAAGCCCTGACCGGCAATCGGGTGCAGGCTGTGCGCCGCGTTGCCCAACACCACCAGGTGCGGGCGTACCTGCTCTTCGGCCTCAACCAGCACCAGCGGGTACAAGTGGCGGGCGCCGACTTGTTCAAGGGTGCCCAGGCGATAGCCAAAAACGGCCTGCAACTCGCTGAGGAAACTGCGCTCATCAAGTGCCGCCAGACGCTGAGCGTCCATACCCAGGCGGGTCCAGACCAGCGCGCAGCGGTTGTCTGGCAACGGCAGCAAAGCCATCGGCCCTTCGTCGGTAAAACGCTCAAACGCCATGCCGTCATGGGGCTGGCTGGTGGTGATGTTGGCGATGAGCGCGCTCTGGTCATAAGGCCGTTTGCGCACATGAATGCCCAACTGCTCGCGCAGGCCGGAACGCCCGCCATCGGCCAGCACCGCCAAGTCGCAATCGAGGGTGGTTTCATCATTGAGGGTCAGGCGATAGCCATCCTCAAGCGGCTGCATGTGGATAACTTCAGCCGGGCAACGCCAACTAATAACGTCCGGGTCCAGACTTTTCCACAGGCATTGGCCGAGCCAGGCGTTTTCGACCACGTACCCGAGTGCGGGCACGCCTTCATCGCTGGCCGACAAGCGCGCGGTAGAGAAACGCCCGCGATCGGACACGTGAATGTCTTTGATCGGCTCGCCCCGCTCAACAATCGATTCCCACACGCCCAAGCGCTCATAAATAAGCCGGGCACCATAACTCAGCGCCGATGAACGGGCGTCGTAGCTAGGCTGGTAGGTGTTGCCGGGGGCGAAGGGTTCGATCAGCACGATCTTCCAGCCGCGCGCCTTGGCGCCGGCCTGCAACGCCAAAGCCAGGCTGGCGCCAACCAGACCGCCACCAATAATTGCCAGATGGACGCGACTCATGCCGCGTTCGCTCGTGCGGCCGCCATCAAGGCTTCAATCTCGGCGACGGTTTTGGGCACGTCAGCGGTCAGGATTTCACAGCCATTTTTGGTGACCACAACGTCATCCTCGATGCGCACGCCGATCCCGCGCCATTTTTTGGCGACGTGCAGGTTGTTCGGGCTGATGTAGATGCCGGGTTCAACGGTCAGGGTCATGCCGGGTTCCAGCACGCGCCACTCACCGCCCACTTTGTATTCGCCAACGTCATGCACATCGAGCCCCAGCCAGTGGCCAGCCCGGTGCATGTAAAACGCTTTGTAGGCTTCGCTGGCAATCAGCTCGTCAACGTCGCCTTGCAACAGGCCCAGTTCAACCAGCCCGGCGGTGATCACCTGAACGGTTATTTCGTGGGCCTGGTTCCAGTGTTTGTTCGGCGCGATTTCGCTGAACGCAGCTTCTTGCGCGGCCAGCACCAGCTCATAGATGGCTTTTTGCTCGGGGGAGAAATGACCGCTCACGGGGAACGTACGGCTGATGTCACTGGCGTAGCAGTCGATCTCGCAGCCCGCATCGATCAGCACCAGGTCGCCGTCCTTGAGCAGGGCGTCGTTTTCCTGGTAGTGCAGGATGCAGCTGTTATCACCCGACGCGACGATCGAGCCATAAGCCGGCATTTTCGCGCCACTTTTACGAAATTCGTAATCCAGTTCGGCCTCCAGGCTGTATTCGTGCAGCCCGGCGCGGCTGGCCTGCATCGCACGGATGTGCGCGCGGGCCGATATTTGCGCCGCGTGGCGCATGACCTTGATCTCTGCCGCCGATTTATACAGGCGCATGTCATGCAGCAGATGATCCAGCGCAACGAATTCGTTGGGCGGCTGGGCACCGAGACTGGCCTTGGAGCGAATGGTGTTGATCCACTCCATGAGGTGGCGGTCGAACTCGGGGTTGCTGCCCATCGCCGAATACACCCGGTCGCGGCCTTCAATCAGCCCCGGCAAAATGTCGTCAATGTCGGTGATCGGGAAGGCATCGTCTGCGCCAAAGTCACGCATGGCGCCCTCTTGCCCGGCGCGCAAACCGTCCCACAATTCGCGCTCGGCATTGCGTTCGCGGCAAAAAAGCACGTACTCCCCATGGGCACGGCCAGGGATCAGGACGATCACCGCCTGCGGCTCGGGGAAGCCGCTCAGGTACTGGAAGTTGCTGTCCTGGCGGTACACATATTCAACGTCGCGATTGCGCACCGCCACTGCGGCAGCGGGCAGGATCGCAATGCTGTTGGGCTCCATCTGCGCCATGAGCGCCTTGCGGCGGCGGGTGTATTCCGATTTCGGGATATGGATCATGGGCAGACGGATTCCTTCTTGAAGATCAATCAGTGCAGCGAAGGTTTCGCAGCAGCAGCCTCGGCAGGCTTTTTGGTCTCGGTGAACAGCAGCAATGGCGCGACGCGCAGGTATTCCATGACTTCCATGTAGTCGCTTTCGCCGTCATCCGACTCTTCCAGGGCGTCTTGCACCTGGGCAATGGCGGCCAGGTCTTGCAGCACTTCCTTGCCTTCTTCGCTCAAGGCATTGTCACGGTAGTTCAGGCCAAAACCGGCCAGGAAACCCTGGCACCATTCGCCCAGCGCAGCCGCGCGCTCGGCCAGTGGCACGTCATCGGACGGCAACAGCAGCACGACGGTCATGTCGTCACCGGTCAGTTCACCCTTGACCATCTCTTGCAAACCGATCAAGGCATTGCGTACGTTGTCACTGATTTCATTTTCGCTTTGGAACAGTTCGGTCGCGTCAGCCAGCCAGCCGTCGTGATCGAAGCCGGCGCCAGCCGCACTGCGACCCAGCAACAGGCCGTGCAGTTCTGCAGGCGAAACAGTGTGGCCGCTGGTAGACAGCAGGTTGGCAAAGGCGTGATACGGGGAGTTCTGAATAGGCATGGTCAGCTAGGCGCCAAGCGGCGCTATGTCTAGAATGGAGGCCTTGTATCCTAGCATCGGCAGACGGGCTAGACCATCGAGGCGTCAACTGGCTTGGCAGTCCCCCTCCATCAGAAAATACACAGTAGGACACAATGGAAGACAGCGACCTGCATGCACTGATGGCTAGACTCGAGTTGCTGATTACACGAGTCGAGCAACTTAAACGCCAAAACGGACTCTTAGTAGCTCAGGAAAAGACTTGGCGCGAAGAACGCGCGCACCTCATTGAAAAAAACGAAATCGCCCGGAACAAGGTGGAATCGATGATTTCGCGTCTCAAAGCCCTGGAGCAAGACTCATGAGTACAAGCAGTAGCGTCACCGTACACATCCTCGATAAAGAGTATTCGATCATGTGCCCCCAGGAAGAGCGCGCCAATCTGGTGAGTGCTGCACGTTACCTGGACGGCAAGATGCGCGAAATCCGCAGCAGCGGCAAAGTCATCGGGGCTGACCGTATCGCCGTGATGGCCGCACTCAACATCACCCACGACCTGCTGCACAAGCAGGAAACACCCGAAGTACAGACCAGCAGTGCAACGCGTGAACACGTCCGCGACCTGCTCGATCGCGTCGATCTGGTGCTGGCCACTGATCCGAACGAACGTCAGAGCTGATTCAAAACGTTTCTTTGGGGTATACTCTCGCCACTCCCTGGAGTATTCGCCAGTTAGCGATGTCCCTGAGCCGATTCGCAATACCCTGGAGCTTGCACGTTGGGCCGGTGTGCATGTCCGCTAGACGGAAAGCCTTAAGGTCTACTGCAACTTCCACCTTGAACTTTCGGGTTCAAGGGCCAAGCCGACAGCGGTACGTCGGGGAGCCTGATTTCCAAGTGCAATGCCAGCCTGCTGCTGGCATTGGCTGACTACGAGCCAACCGCCCGGTGGGCTCGATCTCGAACAGCACGCCATCATGACCGAACCTGCGACGCCCTCCCGCCCGCAACTTCGCCGACTGCTGCGTAAAGCTCGCCGCGAATTGTCGCCCTGCGAGCAACGTCAGGCAGCCCGTGGCCTGTATCGGCAGCTGGCGCAGCATCCGTTGTTTCGCCGCGCCAAACACATCTCGCTGTACCTGCCCACCGACGGTGAAATCGACCCGCGCTTGTTGCTGCGTGAAGCACAGCGCCGGGGCAAGATCACCTACCTGCCGGTGCTCAGCGCCTGGCCCAGAACCAAGATGGTGTTCCAGCGTTATGCGCCGGGCGAAAAGCTGATCCCCAATCGCTTCCGGATTCTGGAGCCGCGTATCAATCGCGCACGCCAACGCAAAGTCTGGGCTCTGGACCTGGTGTTGCTGCCGTTGGTGGGGTTTGATGCGAAGGGTGGCCGACTGGGCATGGGCGGCGGTTTTTATGACCGCAGCCTCGCGTACCTGGCGCGCCGCCAAAGCTGGCGTAAACCGACGCTGCTGGGCCTGGCCCATGAATGTCAAAAAGTCGGGAGTCTGGCTCAAGCCAGCTGGGACGTACCGTTACACGGCACGGTCTCGGACACGCAGTGGTACGTCGCGCACTGACCCTCAAGGCATCACGTTGCAGCGATGCCTTCGTTCATGAGTGGTTAGCGTTTGAAAGGTTGTACTTGCTGTTGCGCCAGTTCAATCGGTGAATCGTTTGAAGTTGACCAGAGGCTTTGCGCATAACCGGTTGTCACCACGCCAAGACCGAACAAAATAACCAGCACCCACAGTAAATCCGGTTTGCGTTTCATCGATTGCCCCCCTTCAGGCACATCAACACGATGACAGCAACGGTTTTTGTTATAGGCCGTGCAGCAACGTCAAGCTTAAAATGGCGGCATTCTGAGGCAACACGAACAGACACGCAAACGCTGGTGTCAACCGATTGTCGGTTTATCCAAATGTTGCCCGGCTAAATAACTACGCCATGTTTCAGGAGCCCAAAGAATGGCCTATTGGTTGATGAAATCCGAGCCTGACGAGTTTTCAATCAAGGACTTGCAGAAGATCGGCGAAGCTCGCTGGGACGGTGTGCGCAACTATCAGGCGCGCAATTTCATGCGTGCCATGGCCGTGGGCGACGAGTTTTTCTTTTATCACTCAAGCTGCCCGGAGCCGGGTATTGCCGGAGTCGGCCGAATCGCCCAGGCCGCTTACCCGGATCCGACCGCCCTCGATCCCGAAAGCCATTATTTCGACCCCAAGGCCAGCCCCGAGAAAAACCCGTGGAGCGCACTGCAAGTCGCCCATGTGCACACCTTCCCCAGGGTGATCAAGCTCGACTACCTGAAACAGCAAAGTGCACTGGCTGAAATGCCACTGGTGCAAAAAGGCAGTCGCTTGTCGGTGATGCCGGTGACGGCCGAGGAATGGGCGGTGGTGATGGGGTTGCTGTAGCCCCACCTGCAACTCCACCTGTAGTCGCTGCTGCAGGCTGCGATTTGGGTCGCAGCGATGTTGAGAAAACGGGTTGCTCCGCAACCCTTCGCAGCCTTCGGCAGCGACTACAGGCAACATTCGCTTTTAGCGTCTACGCTACTGACTTCCTTTGACTGGCATCAAGAGCCCTGCGCCTTGAAACCGTCAAACTAGAGCGCTCTGTGACCAGGATGTCGGCATGTCGAAGAATCACCGCATTTCCCATTATTTCGTTATCCCTTTGGCGATTCTGCTGGTGGCAGCAGGCGGGTTTGGTTACTGGAAATCCCAGCATGACCGGCTCCCCGAAGGCATCAGCATGGGCAATGGCCGACTTGAATCCACAGAAGTCCAGATCGCCGCCAAGATCCCCGGCCGCCTGGCCGAGGTGCTGGTCGATGAAGGTGACCGCGTGACCAAGGGCCAATTGTTGGCCCGCATGGACACCCGCACGCTGGAAGCCAGCCGCGTCCAGGCCCAGGCCGAAGTGCAGCGCGCCCGCCAGGCCATGGC
>NZ_WIWK01000116.1:0-18351 GCF_009600165.1 Pseudomonas sp. FSL R10-0399 | reverse complement strand
GCACCGACCCGCCTGAGCGAGACCGAGGCAGGGCCAGCGCCTCACGCGCCTGCGCCACACGACCCAACCCTGCCACCGCGAGCCCCCTAAGCGCATGAGCGACTCCTCCAAAAACGAGCAGCCCGAACACGACCAGCCAATGCCGCTGGTCTCGCACCTGACCGAGCTGCGTACCCGTTTGTTGCGCTGTATTGCGGCGGTCTTTCTGATCTTTATCGCCTTGTTTGCCTTTACGCAGCAGATCTACACCCTGGTCTCCACGCCGCTGCGTGAATACCTGCCGGTGGGCGCCACGATGATCGCCACCGACGTGGCCTCGCCGTTCCTCACGCCGCTCAAGCTGACCATGATGGTCTCGCTGTTTATTGCCATTCCGGTGATCCTGCACCAGATCTGGGGCTTCATTGCGCCGGGCCTGTACAAGCATGAAAAACGCATTGCCGTGCCGCTGCTGATCTCCAGCATCTTTTTGTTCTATGCCGGTATGGCGTTTGCCTACTTCCTGGTCTTCCCGCTGGTGTTCAAGTTCTTCGCCGCCGCGACCCCGGAAGGCGTGGCCATGATGACCGACATCAGCAGCTACCTTGATTTCGTCATGACCCTGTTTTTTGCCTTTGGCGTGGCCTTTGAAATTCCGGTGGCCGTGGTGCTGCTGGTCTGGATCGGCATCGTCGACGTCAAATACCTGCGCAAGATCCGCCCGTACGTGATCATCGGCTGCTTCGTGGTCGGCATGATCCTTACCCCGCCGGACATCTTTTCGCAGACGCTGCTGGCCGTGCCGATGTGGATGCTGTTTGAGATCGGCATTTTGTTTGGCAGCCTGATCAGCAAAAACAAGCGCGGCGACGAAGAAGAACCGGCTGACAGCGACAGCAACGCCCAACCGCCAGCACCGCAGCCGTGAACCTGCTGCTCCTCGAAGAGGCTGACTTCATTGCCGCCGACCGCGTGATCCTGCGCGACCGGCGCCTGACCCACATGCAGGACGTGCACCGTGCAGCGGTGGGCGACACCCTGCGCGTGGGGCGTATTGGCGGTTTGATGGGCAGTGCCGAGCTGGTGCGCCTTGAAGCCAAAGAGGCCGAACTGATAATCCTCAGCCTCGACCAGTCCCCGCCGCCAAAGCTCCCGCTGACCCTGCTGCTGGCCCTGCCGCGGCCGAAAATGTTGCGCCGGGTACTCCAGACGGTGGCATCCATGGGCGTGCCCAAGGTCGTGCTGGTCAACAGTTACCGGGTTGAAAAGAGCTTCTGGCAAACCCCGTTTCTGGAGCCCGAGGCCATACGCGAGCAATTGATCCTGGGCCTTGAACAGTCCCGCGACAGCGTGCTGCCTGAAGTCATCATCGAAAAACGCTTCAAACCGTTTGTCGAAGACCGCCTGCCGGCCATGGCCGACGGCACCTTGGGCCTGGTCGGCCACCCCGGCAACTACCCCGACTGCCCACGCGGCCTGAGCGAAGCCGTCACCCTGGCCATCGGCCCGGAAGGTGGCTGGATCCCTTACGAGATCGACCTGCTGGTCAACGCCGGACTGCAACCGGTACAACTCGGCGCCCGCATCCTGCGGGTCGAAACCGCCGTTACCGCCCTCCTCGCCCGGTTGTTCTAAGCCCACCGCCACCCTGTAGGAGCGAGCTTGTCTCGCGATCTTTTGATCTTTAATGCACTCCAAAGCAATTTGAACAGGCCCTCCCGAGGAGGCCTTTGGGGTTCTGGCTCAGCAGGCTTTCGCCAGTTGAGCATCAATTTCCGCCAGCATGCTTTGAATCAATCCTGCGGCATAACGCTGCCGGCCCACTAATTCATCGTCATCGTCATCGCCATAAAAACGTGCGTAGGCAACAGCCCCCACTTTCTCAAACCCTGCTCCGTGATGGTCATCGCCAAAACGTCTTACTAATGCCGCTAGCCCCTCCTTCATCGCCTCCGGGTGTTGCCCGGAACGGATACGTTCGACAAATAGAGCGGCCACCTGCGCTATTGAGCCTGAATACCTGATCACATGGATGAGGTCTGAGGCATCTTTTCTTTCCTGACGATGGTCCAGAGCCAGAGCCTTCAAGATCACAAACGCCGGCACATCTGCATACCGCACAACGTCTACCGATAGCCCTGCGCCATCCAAAAGTTGGGCGCTGATTTCTTTCTCTTGATACCAATCATGGACGATTCCGGCATGCTTGATGGTGAGCGCTGAGACCTGCTCCCCACTGACACTTATCGCCCTGCCCGGCTGTTGATCGCCTGCATCCCTGAGCAACTCAACCACCACTTCGACATGCTCATCAATCTGTCGACACCATTGCCAAGAGGAGGGTTTTCCATCCTTGACCAAACGGCTAAAGCCCCGTGCCTTTAGCTGATCGGCGAGGCAGGCATACTCATCGCCAATCGCAATGACTTCCAGATTGATCACAATATCGACGTCCGAAGTACCAGCGTGCATCGGAATATCTGGAGGGGTCTCAGGAGTGAGGTAGCGAGGAACCAGGCCTCCGACCAGTCGCAGGGTATCTTTCAGATTCCCAAATGCGCTGAGCAGCGTAAGCAGTGTTCTCTCACAGGCCAGAGTAATGTCGGTGCTATACCCGGCTGCTGTGCGTGGCTTCATTTCCTTTCCCATAAAGACTCCAGGCGCGCCCTGAGGTGGTCAGCCAATTCTTTATTGCGCCCGCGACCATTCAGCAGATCCAAGTACAGGATGTATGCACTTGCGAAGAAAGCAGGATGATCGGGATGCCGGTATCGATACAGCAAGCTCGCTTCCTCGCGCTCGATGAGGGTGACGTTCGCCCCCTTGCTGGCAGGGCTCAAACCAAGCACGTCAGCCATCTTGCGTGCATAACCTTTGGGCACAATAATTTCTGCACCATCAGTGTTTGTCAGCAAGGGTGCGACGGCATTGGCAGCGGCGGTTCCTGTGAATGCCCATGGGAAGTCAACGCTATGGCGATCTATCCGATCCGACAGATGATCCAGCATATGATTGGGGTTTTCGACAAAGGTGTACCACTTCGTCTGTTGCACCTTGCGCGCCTGCCAGTGCTCAGCCCAGGCATCCAGAAGCTTCTCGGGCCGTATAAGCGCTCTGCGCTTGCTAGGCCCTGCGCCAGTAGACTCTACCCACTCACGCAACGTCAGTTCCTGCAAAACCAGTGAGCAGGTGTACGAGGAGGTCTTTGCCTGATCGGCCAATTCCATCCCGGTAAGCCATTCATTGCTATGCATCAAAAGCGCATGGATCACGCTTTCACGGGCATCTGTAAAAAGGTCGACGCCGTGGGTGGGTTTCTTGGAGCGCTTGGTAGGCCTGACGATGTTGATTAGCCAACGTTCGTGCTTCAGATAGAGGCTACCGCCTGGCTCAAAGTAAGCAATATTGTGAGCCTTGAGCTCATCCTTCGCACCAGGGCTAAGTGAACCTGCCGCAAGCATCCCGATGGTTTCTTGGCGATGGTCTTGAAAGCGCAGGTAGTTATTGAGCTTCCACACTGCGTCTCTGATGTCCCGCGGGTAGACCTCTTTTTTGACCTCAACGCAGATCATCAGAGTTTTGCTGGGCGTCGTGATTTCTATCAACCCGTCAGGCTCGGGAGAATCAGGTGAAGAAAATAACTGGCCTGCCAAATCCTGCACCGAAGCATCCGGACCAAACGCCTGCGCCAACGTCGCAGTGAGCTCTTCCAGTACCTGCCTTTTGAATTCGACACCTGAACGATGTGGGTTTTGGTTCATAGTTTTAGCCCTAAATGCATCATTAGCTGCGCAGCTAAATTTGAACAATCTGCTAAACATTTGACCTAAGCCTATCATTAGCTGGACAGCTAACAACCACTTAAATCTAAACACTCAATCTGTGGACCCCCCTGCCCCCCCTGATCTAAGCATTCTTGGAATGCAGCCTGGCCAATTACTGACTCAAGTCAGTCATGGCAATAAGCCACTTCTTGCGACCTGGGTCACATATTCGACAGCCGTCCTACAGTTATCTGCCGGGACGCCGATGCGCTGTGAAGTCACGAGCACCGCAAAGCAATGGACAACTTCGCGTCTCTCGATCCAGGTCTATAAAGGAGCAGCACCATGTACCGTCGGTTAGCCCAACTACTCGGCAATATGAGCGTCAATCGTAAACTCAGCCTGGGTTTCGGCCTGGTGCTGGTTCTGACCGTGCTGATTGCCACCGCGGGCTGGAATGGCCTGGCATCGGTGATTGAACGGGGCGACAAGCTGGCCAGCATCTCCAGGATCATCGGACTGACCAAAGACCTGCGCATTGCGCGGCTCGATTATCAACTCACTCACCAGGCCGATGCCCAGCACCAGGTGGATGAGCGCTTGCGCGAGCTGGACACTATTCTGGTTTCGTCGCGTAAACAGCTGACCATGCCTGAAGACCTGGCGCTGGTCGATCAGCAGATCAGTGCCGCCGCCGAGTACAAACGGGCCTTCGATGACCTGGCGCAAGGTAAAAATACCGATCAGGCGCTGGAGCGCATGCACCTGCAAGGCAATAACCTGATCGACCTGAGCCAAAAGCTCTCGGCACTGCAAACCGCCAAGCGTGACAGAGACAGCCAGCAGGCCAGAACGCTGCTGGTCAGTTGTGCCGTGCTGGCGCTGCTGATCGGGATCATTGCGGCCTGGATCATTACCCGCCAAATCGTGGTACCGCTGCAACGCACGCTTAAGGCTGTTGAGTACATCGCCGCCGGTGACCTGTCCCATGACACTAAAACTGAGCGCCGCGATGAGCTGGGGCAGTTGCAGAAGTCCATCCAGAACATGACCGAAGGCCTGCGTGAGCTGATTGGCGGAATTCGCGATGGTGTCACCCAGATTGCCAGCGCTGCGGAAGAGCTGTCCGCCGTCACCGAGCAAACCAGCGCCGGGGTTAACAGCCAGAAAGTCGAAACCGACCAGGTGGCCACCGCCATGAACGAAATGGCCGCGACGGTGCAAGAAGTGGCCCGTAATGCCGAAGAAGCCAGCGAAGCCGCCGGTGCTGCCGACCAGCAGGCCCACGAAGGCGACACGGTGGTTGCACAAGCCATCGCGCAGATCGAGAAGCTCGCCGTAGAGGTTGCGCACTCCACCGAGGCCATGGATCACCTCAAGCGCGAAAGCGACAAGATCGGCAGCGTGCTGGACGTGATCAAGTCGGTGGCCCAGCAAACCAACCTGCTGGCCCTGAACGCGGCCATTGAGGCGGCACGGGCCGGTGAAGCCGGGCGCGGATTTGCGGTGGTGGCCGACGAGGTGCGCAGCCTGGCGCAACGCACGCAGCAATCAACCGAAGAAATCGAAGAATTGATTGCCGGCCTGCAAAGCAGCACACAGCAGGTCTCAAGTCGCCTGGACAGCAGCCGCACCCTCACCGACAGCAGCGTCGAACTGACCCGCAGTGCGGGCCAGTCGCTGGGCAACATCACCCGTACCGTGTCGGCCATTCAGGGCATGAACCAGCAAATTGCGGCTGCCGCCGAGCAGCAGAGTACCGTGGCGGAAGAGATCAACCGCAGCGTGCTGAATGTGCGTGATGTGTCAGATCAGACGGCCGCCGCCAGCGAAGAAACCGCCGCGTCGAGCATTGAGCTGGCGCGTTTGGGCACGCATCTGCAGACGTTGGTGGGGCGATTTAAGGTCTGAACCGGTAGGAGCGAGCTTGTCTCGCGATCTTTTGATGGGTTAAAAGATCGCGAGGCAAGCTCGCTCCTACGGGTTTTGGGTGTTACAGAACTTGGCGCAAAAACGCTTGGGCGCGCAGGTCTTTTGGCGAGTTGAAGAAGTCTTCCGGGGCGGAGTCTTCCAGCAGTTTGCCGTGATCGAAGAACAGCACGCGGTTCGCCACTTCACGGGCAAAGCCCATTTCGTGGGTCACGCAGACCATGGTCATGCCTTCCAGGGCCAGGGTCTTCATCACGTCGAGCACTTCGCCGACCATCTCCGGATCGAGTGCCGAGGTGGGCTCGTCAAACAACATGACCTTGGGTTCCATCGCCAGCGCACGGGCAATGGCCACACGCTGTTGCTGGCCGCCCGACAGGCGCGACGGGAACTCATTGGCCTTCTGCCCGATCCCGACTTTCTCCAGCAGCGCACGGGCCTTGGCTTCACGCTCGGCCTTGCCGCGCTTGCGCACGACTTTCTGCGCCAGGCAGAGGTTTTCGAGCACGGTCATGTGCGGGAACAGGTTGAAATGCTGGAACACCATGCCGACTTCACGCCGGTAGGCGTTGACGTCGGTTTTCGGGTCGGCCAGGTCTACGCCATCAATGCTGACGGAGCCCGAGTCGAACTCTTCCAGGCCATTGAGGCAGCGCAGAAAGGTCGATTTGCCGGAGCCGGACGGGCCGATCACCACCAGCACTTCGCCCTTGTCGACCTTGGTGGTGACGTTGTCGACCGCGCGTACGATGTGCCCGCGGGTGTCGAAGACTTTTACCAGTTCGCGAACTTCAATCACTTTGCGCGAGCCTCCGCTCAAGCCGGCTGGCGAAGTGCGACAGCGGCAGGTTGATCAACAAGTACAGGCCCGCCACGCAGAACAGGATTTCGAACGGCGAGAACGAGGTGGTAATGACTTCACGACCACTTTTGAGCAGCTCGGTAATCGCAATCACCGACACCAGCGAGGTGTCTTTGACCAGGCTGATAAATTGCCCGGCCAACGGCGGCAGCACCCGTTTGAACGCTTGCGGCAGGACCACGTAGCGCATCGACTGGCTGGCGTTGAGGCCCAGCGAGCGTGCCGCTTCGTTTTGCCCACGGGCGATGGACTGGACGCCCGCGCGGATGATTTCGGCCACGTACGCGCCCGTGAACAGCGACAGCGCGGCAATGCCGGCAAATTCGCGGGACAGGTTCAGCACGGTGCCAATAAAGAAGTAGAAGATAAAAATCTGCACCAGCAACGGCGTACCGCGTACCAGCTCGACGTACAACGTCGACAAGTCACGCAGGGTCGGGTTGTTTGACAGTCGGCACAGGCCCGTGGCCAGCCCGATCAGCAAACCCAGCACGCCAGAAACCAGCGACAGCCAGACAGTGGTCCACAGGCCCAGCAGCAGCGGCCCGGCAGCCCAATGTCGGTTCACACCGATCACATCGCCTTCAGCGACATCGTCGCCCTCAGCCAGTTGCAGGCTGTTGTCAGCAACGGTCAGACGCTGTTCAGCGCCATCGTCGCCGCGCAGCACGACTTCGGCTTTGCCGCCGTTGTGTATCACTTCAATCACGGTGGAGGTTTCAGCGGCCCGCTGAGCTTCTTCGGCCTGATAGGCGAAGTACTGCGGGACTCGGTTCCAGCGCCACTCGTAGGACATCAGCGAGGTGGCGTAATACAGCGCCCCCGCCAGACCGATGAGGATTAGCACGGTCAAGACGTGCCAGGGCCACTGGGCTTTCTTTTGTTTGATCACTTTCACTATTTCCGTAGAGGGCAGCACGAACAATTGCCGTAGTCGCTGCCGCAGGCTGCGATGAAGTCCGTGGCGACTTCAAAATAACGGGTTGCTGCGCAACCCTTCGCAGCCTGCGGCAGCGACCACGGCAGGGAATCGCGCTTATTCCATGTCTTTGAGCCAGGCGGTGTCTTTGAACCACTTGTCATGGATGCGATCGTAGGTGCCGTCTTCGTGGATCTGGTGCAGGAAGTTATTGATGTAGTTGATGCTGTCGTAGTCGCCTTTCTTCAGACCAAACGCCAACGGCTCGTAGGTGAACGGCTTGTCGAGAAACTCCAACTTGCCGTTGCCGAACTTGTTAACCGCTACAACGTTGTAAGGCGCGTCGTAAATAAATGCGTCTGCCTTACCGTTAACCACGTCCAGCACCGCTTCTGGCTCGTTGTCGTAGCCGTGGTACTGGGCTTTGGACATCAGCTTGCGCGCGACGATTTCACCCGTGGTGCCGATTTTGGAGGTCAGGCGGTACTGTGGATCGTTGAGGTCTTTGTAGGTCTTGATCTTGTCTGCCAGTTCCTTGCGGATCAGCAGGGTTTGGCCCACAACAATGAAGGGTTCGCTGAAGTTAAGGCGCAGGTTGCGCTCTTGGGTCAGAGTCATGCCGCTGCCGATCATGTCGAACTTGTTGGTCATGAGGGCCGGGATGATACCGTCGTAGGCCGTGGATACCAGTTCCAGCTTGACGCCCATGGACTTGGCCATGGCTTTGAGCAGGTCAACTTCAAAACCAATGATCTGACCGCGTTTGTTGGTCATTTCAAACGGCATGTACGTTGGGTCCATACCGACTTTCAGCGTGCCGCGCTTGACCGCGTCGTCAATGGCGCCTGCATGGGCTGCGCTGACTGCCAGTATTGCAGTGGCGCCGCACAGCAGTTTCGTCAGAAACTTCTTCATCATCAACCTCCCCTCAACCGACTCAATAAAGGTGTTGGCCTGCGGCGGGCTTGCTTGATAAAGCCAACAAAGCCGGGCACTCACCCATTCGGGGACGGATGCTAACTCACAGAAGGTTTTGAGACGAGTTTTGCGCGTTAAAAGCACGACAGGCGGGGGAATGCAGAGGCTTATTTCGTAGCAGCTGCCGAGCTTTGCGAGGCTGCGTTCGATTGCGAAGCGATCGTAAAAGCTAAGTGCGGGGGTTATCAGGTTCTGCGCAGTGTAGGGCTTTACGACGGCTTTGCCGCCGGACGTAGCCTTCGGCAACAGCTACGAGAAACCGTTTCTCGCTCGCCCCCCCTGTAGAGGTGCGAGCGAGATTGGGATCACGCCGCTGGCTGCAACGCCAGCAACGGTGCGTGGTTATCGGCGGCCACCGAATCACGCCAGGCTTTAAGCCAGTCTTCGTGACCGTCGGTCCACACCAACGCGTGCAGACGGGCCAACGCCACCGGGTCGCTCAACAACGCCATACGCTCGTTGTTGTTCAAACCGTTCGGGCCGACCTTGATCGCATGACGCACACGCTCGGTGCGCAGCCATTCGATCGGCTCGGCTTCACGGTGACGCGAGGTCGCCAAGGCGCACGCCAGGGCATTTTGCTGCGGGTCCACCACAGCACGTACAAAGCCATCGTGAAGCGCGTGGTAGCGGTTCTCGTGGGTGTACTCCTCGGTGGCCGACAACTCACGCGGCGGCGCGTATTCCTCAGGAATCAGGAACAGCTTCTCGTCACGCGACTTGAGACCCGGTTTAACCCGGCTGGAAAGCACCGACACTGGAATCGACAGCATCAGCGAACCCACAATCGGCACCAGCCACCACAGGAAGCTCGGGTTCAACCACAGCACCAGGCAGGCCCACGCAGCACCCAACAGGGTTTGCGGACCATGACGGCGTACCGCTTCGCTCCACGGCGTGGAATCGTCGTCACGTTGTGGCGAGTTCCAGGTCGCGGCCCAGCCCAGGAAGGCAGCCAGAACGAAACGGGTGTGGAAGATCATGCGCACCGGCGCCAGCAGCATCGAAAAGAGCATTTCGAGCAGCATCGACACGGTGACCTTGAACTTGCCGCCGAACTCTTTGGCGCCCTTGGCCCAGATCAGGATGATGCTCAGCAGTTTGGGCAGGAACAGCAGCACGATGGTGGTCGAGAACAGCGCGACTGCCTTTTCCGGGTGCCATTGTGGCCACAACGGATACAGCTGGCGCGGCTCCATAAAGTACTGCGGTTCCATCAGCGTGTTGACCGCCAGCAAGGCCGTCGACAGCAGCAGGAAGAAGAACCACAACGGCGCCGACAAGTAGGACATCACGCCGGTCAGGAACACCGCACGGTGCACCGGGTGCATGCCTTTGACCAGAAACAGGCGGAAGTTCATCAAGTTACCGTGGCACCAGCGGCGGTCACGCTTGAGTTCGTCCAGCAAGTTAGGCGGCAGTTCTTCGTAGCTGCCCGGCAAGTCATAAGCGATCCACACACCCCAACCGGCACGGCGCATCAGCGCGGCTTCAACGAAGTCGTGGGACAGAATCGCCCCTGCAAACGCGCCCTTGCCCGGCAACGGCGCCAGGGCGCAGTGCTCGATAAACGGCTTCATGCGGATGATCGCGTTGTGGCCCCAGTAGTGGGATTCACCCAACTGCCAGAAGTGCAAACCGGCGGTGAACAGCGGGCCGTATACGCGCGTTGCAAACTGCTGCATGCGTGCATACAGGGTGTCCATGCCCGACGCCCGTGGCGCGGTCTGGATAATGCCTGCGTCTGGCGTGGCTTCCATCAAGCGCACCAGGCTGGTCAGGCATTCGCCGCTCATGACGCTGTCGGCGTCGAGCACCACCATGTACTTGTAATCACCGCCCCAACGACGGCAGAAGTCGTCGAGGTTGCCGCTTTTACGCTTCACACGACGGCGACGACGGCGATAGAAAATCCGCCCGAAGCCTTCTGTCTCGCGGCACACATCCAGCCATGCCTGTTGTTCTGCGACACAAATATCGGGGTCGTTACTGTCGCTCAGGACAAAGAAGTCAAAGCGGTCCAGATCACCTGTGGCAGCCACCGATTCAAACGTTGCCCGCAAGCCCGCAAACACACGGGTGACGTCTTCGTTACAAATCGGCATCACCAGCGCTGTACGCGCTTGCTCAGGGATCGGCTCATCGCCAGCGCTGGCGCCGGAAATACGGTACTTGTCATGCCCTGTCAGCAGTTCAAGGAAGCCCATCAGGGCGGTCCAGAAGCCCGCAGACACCCAGCAAAACAAAATCCCGAAGAGGATCAGGATGCTGGTCTGCAAGGCGTACGGCAGCACTTGTTGTGCGGTTTGCAGCAACGGCTGGTGCAGTACTTCTTCCAGATCAACAAATGACCAGCCCTGGTACGGCATGATGCCTTTCATGTACCAGCCCGCGACGATGGTCTGACCCAGCATCAGTACCAGCAGGATGTAACGGCGGATCGAACCCACCGTACGCCAGCGGGCCTTGGGCAGCACATTTTCGTCTTTTTTCGGCAACGCAGGGTTGCTGCGCCCGGTCATGCGGCGCCAGCCACGCACCAGAATATTGGTACGCCATGGCTCCGGGACCACCTTGGTACGGCGAATCGGCGGCGTAGCCTTGAGCATCACCCGGCCACTGGCATCGAGGGCGAGCATTTCTGCATCCTCAAGCTCTTGGGCCGTGCTCAGGTTCAGACGCGAAGCCACCGAAGCCTGGGCGGCCTCGGCAGTGTCGATGTCCGGGCGCGCCGACAGGCGTTCATGCAACTCGGCGAACGAGGTGCAGCTCGCCAGGTCGGCGCGCTGCTCATCGTTCAGTGGCAGATGGGCCAGATACTCGCCAAGCGAGACTGGCTGAGAGTGAGCATTACTCATCGGCTGGCAACTGATAGCTCCAGGTCTCGGTCAGTACTTTTTCAGTCTTCACCGGCTCTGGGGTGGCAGGGGCAGCTTCGGCGGCAGGCGCCGGGGTGCCCTTGGCATCCTTGGCGTCCTTGGCTTTTGCTTCTTTTGGCTCTTTCTTCTCGTGCACCTTGGCCGCCACTTTCTCAGCCTTGGCCACGGTTGCCGGAGCTTGCTCAACGTCCTGGACCAGTGCCGCACGCAGTTCCGTGGACTTGCTCGGGTCTTTGACTTTCAAGCGCAGGGTCAAGCGCCAGCCTTTGGTTTCCGGGTTGTAACGCAGGTTGTTTTCAACCAGATCAGCGTTGTCACCCACACTCACCTGGCTGCGCACAGGCGCATCGGCAGGCAGTTTGGCCAGCGCCGGGCCTTCGAAGTCCACCAGGTAAGCCACGCTGCCGTCAGGCTGACGGATCAGGTTGGATTGCTTGACGTCACCGGTCGAACGCATGGTTTGTTTAACCCAGGCGCTGTCAGCCGGGTGCAGTGCTGCTTCGTCCAGGGTCCAGTGCAGGCGGTAAGCGTAGTCAAACGGCTTGCCTGGCTCTGGCAGAGTGCCCGGGCTCCAGAACGCAACGATGTTGTCGTTGGTTTCGTCAGCCGTCGGGATTTCTACCAGGTCAACCGACCCCTTGCCCCAGTCACCTTGTGGCTCGATCCAGGCGCTTGGACGCTTGTCGTAGCGGTCATCGAGGTCTTCGAACTGGCTGAAGTCACGGCCACGTTGCAGTAAACCAAAGCCGCGCGGGTTCTCAACGGCGAAGTTGCTCACCGACAGGTGTTTCGGGTTGTTCAGCGGACGCCAGATCCACTCACCGTTGCCGGCATGGATCGCCAGGCCCGACGAGTCGTGCAGCTCGTGGCGGTAGTTGAGGACTTTGGACGGCTGGTTCGCACCAAACAGGTACATGCTGGTCAGCGGAGCGATGCCCAGCTTGCCCACTTTGTCACGCAGGTACATTTGCGCCTTCACGTCTACCACTGTGTCTACGCCAGGGCGCAGGATGAAGCGGTAGGCACCGGTCGCCCGTGGCGAATCCAGCAAGGCGAAGATCACCAGGTGTTTGTCGTTGGGTTTTGGGCGTTCAACCCAGAACTCGGTGAAGCGCGGGAACTCTTCGCCCGATGGCAGCGCGGTATCAATCGCCATGCCACGTGCCGACAAGCCGTAAGTCTGGCCTTTGCCGATCACGCGGAAGTAGCTCGCGCCCAGCATGGTCATGATTTCGTCTTGTTTGTCGGCCTTGTTGATCGGGTACAACACGCGGAAACCGGCCCAGCCGAGGTTCTCGGTGGCTTTAGGGTCGAATTTGACGTCGCCGAAATCAAAACGACTCGGGTCGTACTTGATCTCTTCAACCTTGTCGGCGGTCACTTCGTTGATTTTCACCGGCGTGTCGAAATGCATGCCCTGGTGATAGAAGGACAGCTTGAACGGGGTCTTGTCGCCCGCCCACTGGGATTTCTCGCGCTTGAACTGAATCTTTTGATAGTCCGCGAATTTCATGTCACGGAATTCGTTTGGCAGATTGCTGCGCGGCGCTTGGTATTTCTGTTCGGCCAGGGCTTTAGCCTGAACCGCTACGTCATCCAGACTGAAGGCCCACAGTTGACCCGCACCGAGCAAGCAAAAGAGCGCAGAGCCCGTCACCAGTGCGTTGCGTAACCGCTTGGCAGACCTTTTTGGTGCATTTAATGGACTAACAATCACGAGCAACCTCGCCGAAAACAGATGATGAAACCAACGGCCAGCGATCTAAATGCCGGGTTGGCGAGCACTGTTCCGACCGTCAAAGGGAAGAATGATTCCCCTGACGTATCGGATTAGTCTCTATGGTAGTCGGGGATTATCTAGTAGCCCGCGTTACAACGCATCTATTGTCGCCAAGTATTTCTAACTAAAACTTAATGTTTTCTGACGAAAACACAGATTTTCAAGGTTTTAGATCTGTAACAGAAATGTCACAGGGCCATCATTGACCAAATGCACCTGCATATCGGCGCCAAAACGGCCTGATTCGACCGTCGGATGCAGGCGTTTGGCTTCGGCCAGGACGTGCTCAAACATCGCCTCGGCCATGGCGGGTGGGGCCGCAGTAGAGAAGCTGGGGCGCAAGCCGCTTTTGGTGTCGGCGGCCAGGGTAAATTGCGACACCAGCAGCAAACCGCCGCCGATATCCTTCAGCGACAGGTTCATTTTGCCCTCGGCATCGCTGAACACCCGGTAATTGAGCAGCTTGTGCAGCATTTTGGCCGCATGGGCCTGGGTGTCGTCAGGTTCGACGGCCAACAGCACCAGCAAACCCTGATCAATCGAACCGACAATCTCCCCGCCCACCTCTACCCGCGCGCCTTTTACGCGTTGCAGCAGACCCTTCATGCTTCGTCCGGCTGCAAGTTGAGCAGGCTGCGAGCCATTTGCTCGGCAGCCCGCACCAAGGCATCGGTAATGCCGGGCTCAGAGGCTGCGTGGCCGGCTTCGCGGATCACTTGCAGTTCGCTGCCCGGCCAGTTCTGGTGAAGCTCCCAGGCGTTGTCCAGCGGGCAAATCACGTCGTAGCGGCCATGCACGATCACGCCCGGCAGATGGGCGATTTTGTGCATGTCGCGGATCAGTTGATCCGGCTCAAGGAACGCGCTGTTGGTGAAGTAGTGGCATTCGATGCGGGCAATCGACAGCGCCCGGTGCGGGTCGCAGAAGCGCTCAACCACTTGCGGGTTGGGACGCAGCGTCGCGGTGCGGCCCTCCCAGGTCGACCAGGCCTTGGCCGCGTGCATTTGCGCGATCTGGTCATTGCCTGTCAGGCGCTTGTGGAAGGCACCGAGCAAGTCGTCGCGCTCCTCTGGCGGGATCGGCGCGATGTAGTCCTGCCAGTAATCCGGGAACAGACGGCTGGCACCGGCCTGGTAGAACCATTCAATTTCTTGCGGGCGGGCCAAAAAGATACCGCGCAGGATCAGGCCATGCACACGATCCGGGTGGCTTTGCGCGTAGGCCAGTGACAGGGTCGAGCCCCAGGAGCCGCCAAACAGCACCCACTTGTCGATGCCCAGAAACAGACGAATCCGCTCCATGTCAGCGACCAGATCCCACGTGGTGTTGTTGTCCAGGCTGGCATGTGGAGTCGAGCGGCCGCAGCCGCGCTGATCGAAGGTAATGATGCGGTACACGCCCGGATCGAAATAACAGCGGCTGTTGGCGTCACACCCCGACCCCGGCCCGCCGTGCACAAAGACCACCGGCAGGCCGTCGGGCGTACCGCTTTCGTCGACATACAAGACATGTGGCCCATCAACAGCAAGATCGTGCCGGGCGTAGGGTTTGATCTGCGGGAACAAGGTCTGCATTACACACTCCGCGGGAGGGTTGAGGTCATCCCTGGTGGGGACATCAAGAAATAGTGCCGTTTGGCATCATAAACCCGATTGGCGGAATGAGCATGGGGTTATAAAAATCCTGTTGAAGACCCCACAGAATCCTGTGGGAGCGGGCTTGCTCGCGAAAGGATCAACGCGGCCTGCCTGCCGGACCGCGTTGCCTGGATCGCGAGCAAGCCCGCTCCCACCTCACAGGTTTCAGACCATCAGTCCTTCACGTAGCGCTCCTGGCCCCACTCGATCATCCGCGTCAGCAATTGCTTGAGCACCCCCTGCGTCGGCGCCGCCAGGTCTTCGCGGTAGTTGAAGGGTTCGAACTCTTCCATGTAGGTGCTTTGGGCCAATTCCAGTTGCACGGCATGGATGTTGTCCGCCGGGCTGCCGTAATGCCGGGTGATGTGGCCACCCTTGAAGCGCCCGTTGAGCACATGGCGATAAGCCGGGTGTTCGGCGCAGATCGCTTCAAGATCACCCGCAAGTTGCGGTGCACAGCTGGCGCCATTGAACGTGCCCAGGTTGAAATCCGGCAAGCGCCCCTCAAACAAATGCGGGATGTGTGAGCGAATAGAGTGCGCGTCAAACAGCAACGCATAGCCAAACTGGTCTTTAAGGCGTTTGAGCTCTTGCTGCAAGGTCTGGTGATACGGCTGCCAGATGCGTTCCAGGTAAGTCGCGCGCTCTTGCTTTGATGGCGCTTGCCCTTCGCGAAACAGCGGCACGCCATCAAACAGCGTGGCCGGGAACAACCCGGTGGTCGCGCCCACGTACATCGGCGCGTCGTCTTCGGGGCGGTTGAGGTCGATCACAAACCGCGAATACTCGGCCGCCAAGGTGCTGGCCCCCAGTTCTGCGGCAAATTCGTACAACTTGGGGATGTGCCAGTCCGTGTCCGGCAGGCTTTGCGCTTCGGGGATCAAGCCCGCCTGCACCGCTGGGGTCAGTTTTATGCCCGCGTGGGGCATGCTGATCAGCAACGGCACGCGGCCTTGTTTGAATGTCAGAACCTTATCCACAGCCTGTTCTCCTAAAGCTCGACGCCGTTGCGCACGACGCGTTTGTCCAGATCCCCACCCAACCAGTACGCAAGGTCTGCCGGGCGATCAATGTTCCAGGCGACAAAGTCGGCCACTTTGCCGGGCTCCAGCGAGCCGTGGCTCTCGCCCAGGCCCAAGGCCGTGGCGGCGTGCTGAGTCACGCCTGCCAGCGCCTCTTCGGGGGTCATGCGAAACAGGGTGCAGGCCATGTTCAGCATCAAGCGCAACGACAAACCCGGCGACGTGCCGGGGTTGAGGTCGCTGGCGATGGCGATTTTTACCCCGTGTTTGCGCAGGGCCTCCATGGGTGGCAACTGGGTTTCGCGCAAAAAGTAGAACGCTCCCGGCAACAGCACGGCCACGGTCCCGGATTGAGCCATGGCAACAGCGTCTTCTTCGGTCATGAACTCCAGATGGTCTGCCGACAACGCCTGATACCGCGCCGCCAGGCTTGACCCATGCAGCGACGACAGTTGCTCGGCATGCAGCTTGACCGGCAAGCCCAGTTGCTGCGCCACCTTGAACACCCGCTCGACTTGCTCTGGCGAGAACGCCAGGTACTCGCAGAACGCATCTACCGCGTCCACCAGCCCTTCGGCGGCCAGTGCGGGGAGCATGTGCGTGCAAATGTGCTCGATGTAATCGTCTGCCCGGTCTTTGTACTCGGGCGGCAAGGCGTGCGCTGCCAAACAGGTGCTGCGCACCGTCACTGACAGCTCTTGGCCCAAACGGCGAATCACCCGCAGGATCTTGCGCTCGCTCTCCAGGCTCAGGCCATAACCGGACTTGATCTCGACCGTGGTCACGCCGTCGCGCAGCAAGTTCAGCAAACGCTGACGCGCGCTGGCGAATAACTCGTCTTCGCTGGCGGCACGGGTCGCACGCACGGTGCTGGCGATGCCGCCGCCGGCAGCGGCGATTTCGGCATAGCTCACGCCTTGCAGGCGCTGCTCAAACTCGCCACTGCGGTTGCCGCCAAACACCGTGTGGGTGTGGCAGTCGATGAGCCCCGGCGTGACCCACGCGCCGTCCAGGCCGAGGGTGTGGCCGTATTCACCGGCGGGGACCTGCTGGCGCGGGCCGATCCACTCAATGAAGCCCTCGCGGGTCACGATGGCGGCGTCTTCGATGATCGAATACGTGCCATTGGCCATGGTCGCGGCATTGCAGTGTTGCCAAAGCGTTTTCATTGCATCACTCCCTTGATGACTCACGCCAGGTAAGCGGCCAGTGGCTGCAACGCGTGCGGGTCTTTGAGGATCGCCGCGCTCTTGGCAATGTCAGGGGCCAGCCAGCGGTCTTGATCGTAAGGCGCAACGTGTTCACGCAGTAACCGCCAGGCCACTTGGGTACCGGCACCGAAGTGCTTGGCCTTATGGAACTCAAACGCTTGCGCAGCCAACAAGTACTCGATGGCCAGCACTTGGGTGGCGTTCTCCAGCACTTGCAACAGCTTGAGCGCGGCATTGGTGCCCAGGCTCAAGTGGTCTTCCTGCAGGGCCGAAGTCACGTAGTTGTCGAGCACGGCAGGTTGCGCCAACTGGCGGTTTTGCGCACACAGCGAGGCGGCGACGTACTGGGTGATCATCATTCCCGAATTGACGCCCGGCTGGCTGACCAAAAACGCCGGCAGGTCGCTGACATGCGGGTTGATCAGACGGTCGAGCCGGCGCTCGGCAATCGAACCGATTTCGGCCATGGCGATGGCCAGCCCGTCTGCGGCCAGTGCAACGGACTGCCCGTGCGGGTTGGCCTGGCTGACCACCCGGTAGGCGTCGGGCGTGCCCAGCACCATCGGGTTGTCATTGACCGAATTGAGCTCGGTTTCGATCTGCACCACCGAGTGATTGAACTGGTCCCGTGCGGCGCCATGCACCTGCGGGATGGAGCGCAAGCTCAGGGCGTCCTGGGTGCGCACACCTTTGCTGCTGGCGATGACTTCACTGTCGGCCAACAAGCGGCGCAAATGGCGGCCAACCTGCTGCATGCCCGCGTGGGGCTTGAGCGCGAGGATCTCAGGGTCGAAGGCGTCGATCTGGCCGCGCAACGCCTCAAAACTCATGGCGCCGGTCACATCGGCCCACTGCAACACCTGCGCGGCGTCAGCCAGCGCCAGGCAGCTCAGGCCGGTCATGCACGGTGTGCCATTGACCAGGCACAGGCCGTCTTTGGCGCCCAGTTGCACCGGGCTCAAGCCTTCGGCGGCCAACGCTTGCTGCGCGGGGACGATCTGCCCACGGTAGCTGACATCGCCCACGCCCAGCAGGCCGACGCCGATGTGCGCCATATGGGTCAAATAGCCGACCGAACCCTGGGACGGCACCTGCGGGGTGATCTGGTGGTTGAGCAGCGCCAGCAGCGCTTCGACCACCTGGCGGTGCAGGCCGGACTTGCCCTGGCTGTATTGAATGACCGCCGCGCAGATGATCGCGCGGGTCTGTTCATTGCTCAGCGCCGGGCCGACGCCGCAGGCATGGCTGAGCAAGGTGTTGCGTGACAGCGCGCTGAGTTGCTCGTGCTGCAACGAAACGTTGCTCAAGCCGCCCAGGCCGGTGTTGATGCCGTAGGCACGTTCGCCGCTCTGGACAATGCGCTGCACGATGGCCTGCGCGTTGTCGATGCG
>NZ_WIWK01000115.1:0-18404 GCF_009600165.1 Pseudomonas sp. FSL R10-0399 | reverse complement strand
TGCGCAGGTCAGCGCGAGGCAGCGGTTGGCGGTCGGGCAGGGCTTGATCGATCCGCGCGCCATAAAAATCGCCACGGCGCAGGACTTGGGCAAACAAACGCATCTGCCCGCTGGTGCGGCCGCGCTCACCCTGAATACGCCCGGCGGGCAGGGCGGTTTCACGGCAAACGACGGCCACAAACTCGTCGCCCAGCGCGTCGATTTCTTCGGCAATGGCTTCTAAAAATTCCGCACGGCGGCTGGCGGGCAAACTGCGGAATGCCGCGAAGGCTGTACTGGCTGCGTTGGCGGCGGCGTCTACTTCGGCGTCGGTGGCCTGCACAAACTGATACGGCAGGGCTTCACCGGTCGTTGCATCCAGGCTTTGCAAATGAACAGCGCCAGCGCCGCTGCGCTGGCCGCCAATAAAGTTCTGGCCGGTAATCTGGGTCATGTCCATCTCCTTGAAAAAACAATGAAACCCGTGGGAGCGGGCAAGCCCGGTTCCCACAGGTGTGGTGTGTCATCACTGGCTTAGGTAATTGCACCGATCTGCCATGGCACAAATTCGTTTTGGCCGTAACCGTGCTGCTCGCTTTTACTGCGCTCACCGGAGGCGATGCGCAACATCAGGCGGTAGATGTACTCGCCGCGCTCTTCGATGGTCATGCTGGCGTCGGCAATGCCACCGCAGTTCACGTCCATGTCTTCTTCCTGGGTCTCCCACAGGCGGGTGTTGGTCGCCAGCTTGATCGACGGCGAGGGCGCGCAGCCATAGGCCGAACCGCGCCCTGTGGTGAACGCAATCAGGTTGGCGCCGCCCGCCACCTGGCCGGTTGCCGAAATCGGGTCGTAGCCCGGCGTGTCCATAAACACCAGGCCGTGGGCGCGCACCGTCTCAGCGTATTCGTAGACATCGACCAGGTCACTGGAGCCGGCCTTGGCCACGGCGCCCAGGGATTTTTCGAGGATGGTGGTCAAGCCTCCGGCCTTGTTGCCCGCCGACGGGTTGTTGTTCAGCTCGGCGTTCATGCGCTTGCAGTAGTCTTCCCACCAGTGAATCCGCTTGATCAGCTTTTCACCGACTTCACGGCTGACCGCACGGCGTGTGAGCAAGTGCTCGGCGCCATAGATTTCCGGGGTTTCGGAGAGGATTGCAGTCCCGCCCGCTGCGACCAGGCGATCTACCGCATTGCCCAGCGCCGGGTTGGCGGTGATGCCCGAGTAGCCATCGGAACCGCCGCATTGCAAGCCGATGATCAAGTGTTTGGCACTGACCGGCTCACGCTCGACGCGATTGGCCTCGGCCAGCAGGGATTTAACCTGCTCGATGCCGCTGGCAATGGTTTTCGACGTGCCGCCCGTGCCTTGAATGGTAAAGGCGCGCAGGAACTCACCTTTTTCCAGGCCTTGGGCCTCTAGCAAATCCGCGATCTGGTTGGTTTCACAACCCAGACCGATCATCAGCACCGAGGCGAAGTTGGGGTGAATCGCATAGCCGCCCAAGGTCCGGCGCAGCATGGCCAGGGCTTCGCCGCCGGGGTCGACTGCGCACCCAAAACTGTGGGTCAGGGCGACCACGCCATCCACGTTGGGATAGTCGATCAGGGCCTGCGGGTTGATGTCGCGGCGAAAGTGATCGGCGATGGCCTTGGCCACCGTCGCCGAGCAGTTCACCGACGTCAGGATGCCCACGTAGTTACGGGTAGCGACGCGGCCATCCGCGCGCACGATGCCCATGAAGGTGTCCAGGTTAGGCGTATGAATCCCCCGCGCATCCACACCAAAAGCGTAATCGCGCGAAAAATCCCCCATGGCCAGGTTGTGCACATGCACGTGTTTACCGGCTTTGATTGGCTGGCTGGCGAAGCCAATGATCTGCCCATAACGGCGCAGCGCCTGGCCGGCCGGCAGATCACGGGTTGCGATCTTGTGGCCCGAAGGGATGGCGTCCAGCGCTGTCAGCCCTTCGGCCTCAAGGATCAGGCCTTTGGGAATGGGCTGGCGGGCAATCAGCACATCGTCCAGCGGGTTGAGTCGAATCACGGCGTTGGCAGCATTTTCACTGCCTGTTTTAGTTATGAGTTGCATCAACAGTTACCTCAGTGAAAGTCTCAGGCCAGACCGCGCTCGCGGTAGTCGATGAGGGATGAGAACAGCATCAGACCGAAAGCCATCACCACGAAGAAGATAAGCGCGAGGAAGTACGAATCGGTGAACTGCACGATCAGGCCGATCAGGATCGGTACGATGACACCGACCATGTTGCCGCAGAAATTCATGCTGCCGCCCAGTACGCCCGCCTTGGATTTACCGCCCAAAATGGCTGGCAAGCACCAGTACATGCCGCACCAGCGAATGAAAAACAGGGCCACGCAGAGCAGCGAAATCACGGTGAAAGCGTCCGGTGTGTAGGCCACCAGCAGGATGCACAGCGCAGCAATCGCCGCCGAACCGCCGAACATGGTGCGCATCACCTTGTTCGGTGCGCCGCCTGCGTCCTTCCATTTGTCCGCCAGCCAACCGCCGAAGATCTCGCCGATAAACCCGCACATAAAGATCAGGAACGTTGCACCGCCCATGGCCTTGATATCGAGGTTATGCGCCTTGTGCAGGTAGCTCGGCATCCAGGTCAGCAAACCGTAGAACACGCTGTTGTAGCAGGCGTACCCGGCGAACATGGCCAATACCGAACGGCTTTTCAGCAAGTCTTTGAGGATGGCTTTGCGTTCGCCGTTGGTTTTCGCCGCCTCGGCATTGGCGTTGGTGATATAGGCCAGTTCAGCTGCGTTGACTTTAGGGTGTTCGGCCGGGTTATTACGGATGTACCACCAGGCCCAGACACCGACGATCATGGTGCCGACACCGGCGATCACGAACGCAATGCGCCACGAGTCGAACCAGGTAATCAGGCCCGCGATGATGATGGCGCCAAAGGCTGTGCCCAAGGGTGCGCCGCCATCCACCAGGGTTGCCCCGCGGCCCCGCTCATTGGGCGTCAGCCAGGCACCGTTCAGCTTGGCCCCGGCGGGCATGATCGGTGATTCGGCAACGCCCAGACCGATACGGGTGGCGAGCAAGGTCATCCAGCTGTGGGCGCCCCCTGCGATGGCCTGGAAGAAGCCCCAGCCCACGGTCGCCACACCGACGATATTGCGCACCTGAAAACGGTCCAGGAGCATGCCGCCAGGAATTTGCATCAGCGCATAGGACCAAAAGAACGCGCTGAGCATCAGGCCTTCCAGGGCCGGGGTCATTTCAAATTCGCTGGAAATCAGTGGCAAGGCCACCGACAGTGACGCGCGGTCGATGTAGTTGATCGCCGACAACAGCAGCAGGATCAAAAATATGCGCCAGCGCACCGTGGTAGGTCGTGAGGCGTCTGCAAGCCCGGCGGCCTGGCTGGGGGCGGCCGGTGCAATTTTGCTGTTCATGTTCGTCTCGCTTTTTTATGTTTTTTATCAAGCGGGGAGTGGGCTTGCAGGCAAGCCCACAAAGCCTTGCTACAACGTTACGACATGCCCGGCTGGCAGTTCAGCGGTGCCTGCCTGTATACCGTTGATCAGCGGTGCGCCGAACTCCGGTATGCTGATTTCGAAGCGGTCACCTTCCTGGGTGTGAATGTTGTCGGCCACCGATAGAGTGGCGGTGCCAAAGAAATGCACGTGCACATCGCCAGGGCGCAGGAACTGCGGGTACTTGAAGTGGTGGTATTCAAGGTTTTCCAGGCTGTGGCACATGTTGTCTTCACCGCTGAGAAACTCTTTTTCCCAGACTACCTCGTTACCGCGCAGGATGCGGCTCATGCCGGTCAGGTGACGCGGCAGCTCGCCGACACGCAGCTCGGGGCCGTAACTGCAATTGCGCAATTTAGAGTGCGCGAGGTACAGGTAGTTACGGCGCTCCATGACGTGGTCAGAAAACTCATTGCCCAACGCAAAGCCTACGCGGTAGGGCTTGCCATCGTCGCCCACTACATACAGGCCGGTCAGCTCGGGTTCTTCGCCGGCATCTTCAGCGAAGGTCGGTTTGCTGAACGCACTGCCGGGGCGAACCACGATCGAGCCGTCACCCTTGTAGAACCACTCCGGTTGCACGCCCACCGTGCCGGATGCCGGGCGGCCACCTTCTATGCCCCACTGAAAAATACGTGCGGTGTCGGTCATGGCGCTGTGATCGGCTGCGTTTTGCTGGTGCATCTTGTCGCGTGTCGAGGCGCTGCCCAAGTGGGTCAGGCCGGTGCCGCTGATCAGGCAGTGGGCCGGGTCTGCATGGTCCAGCGGCGGGAGTACGCGGCCTTGCTCCAGTGTCTGGCTATAACTGACAGGACTTGCCTCGGTGCCACGGGCCAGCACTTCAGCGACCAGGCCGTGGCCTTTACGAATGGCCTCCAGAGCCAGTTCGCGGGTGGTTTCGGTGCCCAGTACCACGCGGATCTCATCGCCCTCGATCACCCCGACGTGGCGCTGGCCTTGAGCTGTTTCAAACTGGATCAAGCGCATACAGTGAACTCTCGCAGATTATTTTTATGGCGGGTCGTTAACCCCTTCTGGCGCTCACTTTAATTTTTGTCAGGGATGCTGCCTAATGACAGATGCTGATTGAGCGATAACCAATGGTCATCCCCATGCTGCCATCCCTGACCACCATCATTTCCCGGCTGCGCCTCAAACAACTGCGGTTGTTGATTGCGCTGGACGAATTCGGCTCGCTGCACAAGCCCGCCGAGTCTGTGGCAATTACCCAGCCCGGCGCGACCAAGGCGCTGCACGAAATTGAATCGACGCTGGGCGCAACCCTGTTCGAACGCACGCCCAAAGGCCTGACGCCCAATGATCTAGGGCGTTGCGTGATCCGTTACGCGCGTTTGATACACACCGATGTGGCGCACCTGCGCGAAGAAATGCTCGGCATTCTGCAAGGCCATGGCGGGCGTCTGTCGGTGGGGGTGATCATGGGCGCAGTGCCGGTGCTGGTGGAGTGCCTGGCGCAATTGCGCGCCAAACAGCCGCAGTTATCGGTAGAAATCGTCGAAGACACCAGCGCTCGGCTGTTGGGATTACTCGACGAAGGGCGCCTGGACCTGGCCATATGTCGCACCAGCGTCAGCAAACATCCGGCGGCTTATGACAGTCGCCTGCGCGAGCAGGAGCCGCTGATCGTGGTCGCTAACACTGCGCACCGGTTTGCCCGCCGTACGTCGCTGGCGTTGAGCGAACTGGCAGATTCGTCGTGGGTGGTGTTCCCGGTCAACATGCCCATGCGCCTGACCCTTGAGCGGGAGTTCAGGGAAGCGGGGCTTAACTTTCCGGCGTATCCGATTGAAACCTCATCGACCTTCACCACGCTGTCATTGCTCTTGCAGGACCCGCAACTGGTCGCCGTAATGCCGGTGGACGTTGCGCAAATGGCGGTGACCCACGGCATGCTGATGCGCTTGGCGCTGGACTTGAAATCACGCAGCGAGCCGTACGAAATCGTCACCCGCAAAGGCGTGGCATTAACCGCCCCGACGCAACTGCTGATTGATGAGCTGACCCGCCAAAAACAGGCATGAGCGCAAGCCGTTACGCGGCCACGCGCATCACGTCCCATGCGCTCATTACCTGGGTGACAGCGGCGTCCAGTACTGCGTGCTCCAGGCCGTCCCGGGCAAGCGTAGTCAGCCCCAGCAAAAAGCTTTCAAACACTGTGGCCAAGGCGACAACGTTGGTCTGCGCGGACAGTTCGCCCGAGGCGACGCCGCGCTCGATGCAGGCAATAAACCCTGCCCGGTTACGCGCGCGGGCCTGGGCCAGTGGCGCGCAGATCTCCAGGGTTTCAGCCGAGCAGGCACTCATCAGCCCCAGTGTTACCAGGCAGCCACGTGGGTGCCCCGGTTCGCATTGCATGCGGGCTGAGCGGCTCAACGCCAGTTCGATGGCTTCACGCGGGGCAATCCCGGGGTCTTGTAGGCTCTCGGTCACGCGGCCATGGGAGTTCAGATAACGTTCCATGACCTCTTTGAACAAGGCCTCCTTGGAGCCAAAGGCGGCATAAAAACTCGGCGCCGAAATGCCTGGGCCGATGCTCGCCTTGAGCTGGCTCAGCGAGGTGGAGTCGTAACCGTGCTGCCAAAACAGGTGCATGGCTTGAGTGATTGCCGCGTCACGGTCAAACGTACGTGGGCGTCCCATCTGGGCCATTGTCGGTCTCCTTTTTCACAAGACATAAATACTAGTCGATACAAAAGTCGTTGACCAATCGCTTTTGCATCGCCAACATCTGTACTTATCGATACATAACTAAGACAGGTTGGAACAGGCGATGGTTGAAGAGCGCGACACTACTGAGCGATTACCCATGGGCGCGCTGCTGGCGCTGGCCATGACCGGGTTTATCTGCATTGTCACCGAGACGTTGCCGGCGGGTTTGCTGACCCAAATCAGCAGCGGCCTTGAGATCTCCTCGGCAATGGCCGGGCAGATGGTCACGGTCTACGCACTGGGCTCGTTGCTGGCGGCGATTCCCTTGACCATCGCCACACAGGGCTGGCGGCGGCGCAATGTCTTGCTGCTGACCATTGTGGGTTTTCTGCTGTTCAACTCGATCACCGCGTGGTCGTCACACTATGGCGTGACCCTGGTGGCGCGCTTTTGCGCGGGTGCTTCGGCCGGTCTGGCCTGGAGCCTGTTGGCGGGGTACGCACGACGTATGGTTGTGCCGCACTTGCAGGGCCGCGCCATGGCGGTGGCGATGGTCGGTACGCCAATCGCACTGTCACTGGGTGTGCCACTGGGCACCTGGCTGGGGGCGCTGATGGGCTGGCGCAGCGCCTTCGGCCTGATGTCCATACTGACTGTGGTGCTGATTGTCTGGGTGCTGGCCAAAGTGCCGGATTATCCGGGGCAGGCCAGCGCCCGGCGCATCGGCTTGCGCCAGGTACTGCTGACACCCGGGGTGCGCTCCGTGCTTGCGGTGGTGATGACCTGGATGCTCGCGCACAACATGCTCTACACCTACATCGCCCCGTTTGTGACGCCAGCGGGTCTGGCCGATCAGGTGGATCTTGTGTTGCTGGTATTTGGCCTTGCGGCGCTGTTGAGCATCTGGCTGACCAGTCGGCTGGTCGACAGCCATTTACGCAGGGTGGTGCTGGTCAGCCTTGCTGCGTTTACCGCGATTGCCCTGTTGTTTGGTGTGTTCTTCCAGTCTGCGCCGGTGGTGTACGTCGGTATTTTCATCTGGGGCCTGTCCTTTGGTGGTGCGGCAACCTTGCTGCAGACGGCACTGGCAGACGCGGCAGGTGAGGGCGCCGATGTGGCGTTGTCGATGAACGTGGTGGTCTGGAACAGTGCCATCGCTGGCGGAGCGCTAACGGGTGGCGTGTTGCTCGATCAAGTCGGTGTGAGTGCGTTGCCCTGGGCGTTACTGGTGTTGTTGCTGGCAGGGTTGTTGATCGTGTTCAACGCTCGCCAGCACGGTTTCCCCACGGGGCAGCGCCAGGCCGGGGCTGCTGTCGTCGGTCATTGATGTTCACAAGCTCGCCTGCGTAGCGCCAACCCTGTAGGAACTGCCGAGGCACGAAGGCTGTGACCCTGGGTTTGCGCGGGCAGTGTTGGCCTGGCAACAGTTGTTCTACAGACTGTTGCCAGGCCAACTATTTACGCTTCGAACAAACAATAACTTACTGAATTTAAACAATAAATTATCTGGCATGGATTCTGCTCTGTTGTGAATAACGATCGCATCTGTTGGCGATTAAACACGAGTAAAGAGTGAGAACCCCATGTCGAACACCCCAGCCGACGCCCATTACCCACTGTCTGTTCCCGATGCCCATGTCATCCGCTCGGACGCAGAAGCCATTGAAGTCGCCCACAAGGTCGCCGCGTTTTTACTCGAAGGTGATGCCGAGCGCGACCGTCAGCGCGAAGTGCCTGCTGAGGTGGTGGATGTGTTCTCCAACAGCGGCCTGTGGGGCATTACCGTGCCCAAGGAGTACGGCGGTGCTGAGGTGTCGTTCGCCACGCTGGCCGAGGTGATCGCCATCATTTCGGCGGCCGACGCTTCCCTCGGGCAGATCCCGCAGAACCATTACTGCCTGCTCGAAGACATTCGTCTGCAAGGCACAGAAGAGCAGAAGGCCTGGTTTCTGGGGCTGGCGCTCAAGGGCAACCGCTTTGCCAATGCCATTTCTGAAACCGGCGGCAAGACTGTGCAAGACATCCAGACGCGCTTTGTCAGCGAAGGCGATGAGGTGGTGATCAATGGCCGTAAAGGCTACTGCACTGGCTCGTTGTACGCCCATTGGCTGGGGGTGCTGGCGCTGAATGCCGACGATAAAGCGCACTTGGCGTTTGTGCCGCGGCGCACGCCCGGCCTGATCGTGGTGGATGACTGGTCGAGCATTGGCCAGCGCAACACCGCCAGAGGCACGGTGCTGGCAGAAAACCTGCGGGTGCCGGCCTTTAACGTGTTCAAGACGTACCAGTCTTATGAAAACCCGACCCTGGCCGGACCGATTGCGCAAATCACCACCGCCGCGATTGATGCCGGCATTGCCCGCGCCGCCTTGCGCGACACCCTGAGTTTTGTGCGTGATCACGCTCGCCCATGGATCGACTCGGGGCTGGATAAAGCCAGCGAGGACCCGCTGACCATCATCCAGATCGGCAAGTTGAGCATCCAGCTGGACGCCTCCGAAGCCTTGCTTGAGCGGGCCGGTCGGGTCCTCGATAGCGAGCGTGAAAACCCCGGTGAAGCCGGCGTGGCGCGCGCTTCGGTAGCAGTGGCCAAAGCCAAGGTGCTGACCACTGAAATCGCCCTGGAAGCCAGCAACCGTCTGTTCGAATTGGGCGGTACGCGCTCCTCGCTGGCGCGTCACAACCATGATCGCCACTGGCGCAACGCCCGCGTGCACACCCTGCATGACCCGGTGCGCTGGAAATACCACGTGGTCGGCAACTGGCTGCTGAACGGGGTCAATCCGCCGCGTCATGACTGGTCATAACGATGGACGCGCTGCTGAGCAATATTAACTGGCCGGAAATCGGTCAGGCCTGCCTCGACACCCTGAGCATGCTCGGCATGGCCCTGGGTTTTACCGTGTTGCTGGGGCTACCGCTGGGGGTGTTGCTGTACCTCACCGGCAAGCAGCAATTGCACGCCAAACCCGGCATCTACCGCGTGCTGTCGATGGTGGTGAATGTCCTGCGGTCGCTGCCCTTCATCATTTTGCTGATTGTGCTGATCCCGGTGACCACCTTGATCACCGGCACCTCGCTGGGCGTGGCGGGTGCCATTCCGCCATTGGTGGTGGGCTGCACGCCGTTCTTTGCACGGTTGGTGGAAACCGCGCTGCGTGAAGTTGATCGCGGCCTGGTGGAGGCCACCCAGTCCATGGGCGCCACGACCTGGCAAATCATCTGGCACACCTTGTTGCCAGAGTCCCGGCCGGGGCTGATTGCAGCCGTCACGGTGACCGCAATCGTGCTGGTGGATTACACCGCGATGGCCGGAGTGATCGGTGGCGGGGGCTTGGGTGACTTGGCAATCCGCTTTGGTTATCAGCGTTTTCAGACTGACGTCATGGTGGTAACCGTGGCCTTGCTGGTCCTGTTGGTACAAGGGCTGCAAATGACCGGTGACCGTCTGGTGTCCCATTACAGCCGTCGCTGAGACGGCTCATTTTTGATTGTTCGGAGTTTGTGCAATGAAAAAGCTTCTTGCTCTGGTGGCCGTGATAGCCGCCTTTAGCGCTCAGGCCAATGAAAAGTTGGTGGTCGGTGCCACGCCGGTGCCCCATGCCGAAATTCTTGAGTTTGTTAAGCCTGAGCTGGCCAAGGAAGGCGTTGATCTGCAGATCAAAGTGTTCAACGACTTTATCCAGCCCAACCAGCAACTCGCGCTTAAAAACATCGACGCCAACTACTACCAATACCGGCCGTTTCTGGATGAGTACAACAAGGAACGCCACACGGATCTGGTCCCGGTAGTGGGCGTGCATATCGAGCCGTTTGGCGCGTACTCGACCAAAATTAAAAACATCGCCGAGTTGCAGGACGGTGCTTCAGTGGCTATTCCCAATGACCCGGTCAACGCCGGTCGTGCTCTGGTGCTGCTGGAAGAGGCCAAGCTGATCACGCTTAAAAACCCTGGCGACCCGCAGTCGACCACCCGCGACATCGTGACTAACCCCAAGCACTTGAAAATCCGTGAACTGGAAGGCGCGATGCTGGCCCGATCCGTGAGCCAGGTGGACCTGGCATTTGTGTTTGCCAACTACGCGCTGGAAGCGGGGATCGACACCAACAGCGCGTTGATTGTCGAGAAGGGCAAGGACTTGTACGTCGAGTACCTGGTGGCGCGCCCGGACAACATCAATGACCCGCGTATTCAGAAGCTGGCCAAGGCTTTGCACTCTGATGCCGTGCGTCAATTTATCCTGACCCGTTACAAAGGCCAGATCGTGCCAGGCTTTTAAATCGGTATTAAACGTCTGTGTTCTCTTATGTCAGCTAGGCTATTGAAGATGAATAACCCGCTGACCCAGGAGAACGTATGACATTGCGATGGATGCTGTTGAGCCTTGTTGTTCTATGTGCGGGCTGCCAATACTTCAGTTATCAGCAAGGCTGCACCGACAATCCCAATCAGCGCGGCTGCCAGGGCGGCACAGTAGAGTCGCCATAAATACTGGGCTGGCGCATCCCCAAATCGGCTCCCTCTTCTTCGGGAGAGGGCTGGGGTGAGGGGGCTCTTATCAACATGTTGGTTGCCCAACACTTCATGAGCACATTGCACACGGTTCAACAACACGTTGCCTGACCCGCAGGGCTTATCCGCTGTTATGGCTGAGGTTGGGGGCGTGGCATGTTAGGTGCATAGGTTCCTGGCAGTCATAAACACTCAAGGTGTTTGTATTGATTGCCAGCTAAAAGGACCTCTCATGCACTACCGTCAACTGGGTAACAGCGGCATTAACGTCAGCGTTCTGGGCCTGGGCACCATGACCTGGGGCCACCAAAACACCGAAAGCGACGCTCATCAGCAAATCGAACTGGCGCTGGCTGAAGGCGTCAACCTGATCGACACCGCCGAGATGTACCCCACGCCCACCCGCGGCGACACCTGGCGTACCACCGAACGCTATATCGGCAACTGGCTGGGCGCCAACAGCGCGCGTCGCGCCGACATCGTGCTGGCGAGCAAAATTGCCGGTCCGGCCCGCGAGCCCGGTGGCCAATTGCATATTCGCGATGGCCTGACCCGGCATGACCGGCGCAACATCGTCGAAGCCCTGGACGGTAGCCTCAAGCGCCTGCAAACCGACTACCTCGATCTCTATCAACTGCACTGGCCCGACCGCCCGACCAACTTTTTTGGCCTGCGTGAATACCCGTATGCCGAAGACACGCAAAGCGTAGCCATCGAAGAAACCCTCTCGGTGCTGGCCGATCAGGTCAAGGCGGGCAAGATCCGCCACATCGGCGTCTCCAACGAAACGGCGTGGGGCGTGGCCGAGTTCCTCAAGCAGAGCGAGCGCCTGGGCTTGCCGAAAATTGTCAGCATCCAAAACCCCTACAGCTTGCTGAATCGCCTGTACGAGGGCGGCCTGGCAGAGTTCACCCATCGCGAAGGCGTTGGCCTGTTGGCGTATTCGCCGCTGGCGTTTGGCACCTTGACCGGCAAGTACCTCGGTGGCGCCCGCCCTGAAGGTTCGCGTCTGACCTCGGTGTACCGCACGTTCAATCGCTACGACAGCCCGCTGGCCCAAGAAGCCATCGCAGGCTATGTGGACATCGCCCGCGAGCACGACCTGACCCCGGCGCAATTGGCCTTGGCTTATGTCATCAACAAACCGTTTGTGGCCAGCGCGCTGACCGGGCAAACCAGCCTCGTGCAATTGCGCGACAACCTCAGCGCGATCAACGTGAGCCTCAGCCCGGAGATTCTGGCGCGCATCGAGGCCGTCCATCAGCGTGTCCCCAACCCTGCGCCATAGGAGTACGGGCGATGCCCAAGCAACTGCACGTCAACCTGTTTGAAATGAACTGCGTGAGCCATATCGTTCACGGCCTGTGGGTGCATCCCGAGAACAACCGCCACCGTTTCAATGACCTGGATTACTGGACCGAGCTGGCGCAACTGCTGGAGTACGGCACCTTTGACGGGGTGTTTCTGGCCGACGTGATCGGCACCTATGACCGTTTTCGCAACGGCCCGGAAACCGCCCTGCGCGAGGCCATGCAAATCCCTAGCAACGACCCGTTGATGGTGATTCCGGCCATGGCCGCCGTGACCAAAAACCTCGGCTTTGGCGCGACGTTTTCAACCACGTACGAGCCGCCGTTTGCTTTTGCCCGGCGCATGAGCACCCTGGATCACCTGACCAAGGGCCGGGTGGGCTGGAACATCGTGACCTCGTACCTGCCCAATGCAGCGCGTAACTTCGGGCATGACACCGAGGTCGTGCACGACCACCGCTATGAAATCGCCGATGAATACCTGGATGTACTCTACAAACTGTGGGAGGGCTCGTGGGACGATGACGCGGTGATTATCGACCGTGAACAACGGGTGTACACCGACCCGCACAAGGTCCGTTACATCAACCACGTGGGTGAGCACTTCAGCGTGGCCGGGCCGCACTTGTGCCAGCCGTCGCGCCAGCGCACGCCGGTGTTGTTCCAGGCAACCGGCTCGCCAGCCGGTATCGAATTTGCCGGGCGGCATGCCGAAGTGGTGTTTACCGGCGGCCTCGACACCCCGGCCGTGCGCGCGAATATTCAGGCCATGCGCAACAAGGCCATCGCCCATGAGCGTGACCCGGCGGGGCTGAAATTTATCGTCATGGCCGGGGTGATCGTGGGCCGTACTGACGAAGAAGTCAGCCGCAAGCTCGACAGCTATCGCAAGCTGATGAGCGTTGAGGCGTCGCTGGCCCATCATCAGTCAGCGATTGATTTGACCGCTTACCCCGGCGATGCGCTGATCAGTGATTTGATCGAGCTGAAAGTCGACGGCTGGGAGAGCCTGCAGCGCTACAAGCCCGAATGGACCATCGGCACCGTGTTGTCGCAGTTCTCGGGGTTTAACCGTGAGCGTTTCTTTGTGGCAGGTACGCCGACCGTGGTGGCGGATGAAATCGAGAAGTGGCTGGATGTCGACGGCATTGACGGGATCAATTTGCGCCAGTACCTGTCGTTTGAAACGGCCCGGGATTTTATTGAGCTGGTGATCCCGGAACTGCGCCGTCGTGGACGTTTTCGTGAACGCTACAACGAAGGCGAAACCCTGCGCGAACGCCTGTTTGGTGCGGGGCAGGCGCGTTTGCCGAATGACCATTTCGGCGCCCGCTATCGCGACCCGGCGCTGTTGCAACAGCCGGCCACGCCATTACGTTTCTGAACACATCACCTGTAGGAGCGAGCTCGTCTCGCGATCTTTTTAAAGATCAAAAGATCGCGAGACGAGCTCGCTCCTACAGTGGGTTTTTAGCCAACTGTTGGCTCACCAACAGTCGCTGCACAGACTGTTGCTTTTGACTCCCTCCTGACGCCGATCTGCGCCTGTTTGCTGGACGAAAAACCCGGCATGGCTTGTGCAATAGCCTAAGTCCCGGACTTAAGGCAGCAGGCCCCATGCGCAATATTTCCCCCTTTATTCGAAACTTTCCGTTGCTCGGCATCGCAACCCTGTGCTCGGTACTGGTCGGCTGCGGGCAGGAAACCTCGGCCGTTGCGCGCAGTGACAAACCGGTCAGCGGCGGGACGTTGATTTATGCCACCGACCGCGAACCCACGTGCCTCGATCCGCATGTGGCGGGTGACATGCCGCAGGTGTTTATCGGCCAGCAGTACCTTGACTCGCTGGTGTCGATGGATGACCAAGGCCAGATCGGGCCGTGGCTGGCGAAAAGTTGGGAGGTCTCGGCCGATGGCCTGACGTACACCTTCCATTTACGCGATGACGTGCACTTCACCGACGGTACGCCGTTTAACGCGGCAGCAGTCAAGGCCAACCTCGATCACATGGCCAACCCGAAAACCCAATCGAGTACGGCTGGCGGTTATATCCGCCAATACCGCAACACCGATGTGCTCGATGACCATACGGCGGTGGTGCACCTGGCCACCCCGTACGCGGCGTTTCTGGAGGTCCTGGCCCAGGGTTTTCTGGGCATAGAGTCGCCCACCGCGCTGCTTCGTTCCCGCGATGAAAACTGCGAAAGCCCGGTGGGCAGCGGCCCATTCAAGATCGTCCGCTGGGACCGGCAAAGCCAGGTCGAGCTGGTGCGCAACCCGGATTACAACTGGGCGCCACCCACTGCCAGGCATCAAGGCCCGGCGTGGCTGGAGCGCATCGTCTGGAAGTTCATTCAGGAGCCGTCCGTGCGCTTCGCCTCGCTGCAAGCCGGGGAGGTTGATGTGATCGAGACGCTGCCGCCCGAATCCCATGAGGCCGCCCGACGCAACCCGGACCTTACGGTATTGGTGGCCTTGCGGCCGGGTAACCCCACAAACGGCACGCTGAATATCACCCGTGCGCCGTTTAATGACCTCAAGGTGCGCGAAGCTTTTGTGCGCAGTTCGGATGTCGAGGGCGCGCTCAAAAGTGTGTATTTCAGCGAGTTCCCCCGTGCCGGTGGCCCGCTGAGTTCGGCGACCCGTTTTTACAGCCCGGACTTCGAACACGCCCAGGACTACGACCCGGCCCGCGCAGCGCAATTACTTGATGAAGCCGGCTGGACCGGACGTGACAGCGAAGGCTATCGCACCCGTGACGGCAAACGCTTGCAGGCGCATGTGGTGATGGGCAACCGCACGCCGCCCTCGGAATACACCCTGTGGGAGCAAGTACAAGCGACCACACGGGCGGTCGGGTTTCAACTGATCATCGACCAGATGAGTGATGTGCAGGCCACTCAGCGCCAAGCGGACTGGGACTACGACATTCGCATCGGTTACTGGAACACCAATACCCCCGACGTGCTGCGGATCATTTTTGGCTCGGAGTTTATTCGCCCGGCGGGTGTCGGCGGTTATCACCAGAACACCGCCGGTTTCAGCGATACGGCGTTTGACGGGTTGATCCAGCAAGCCTTGACCACGCAAGACCCTGAGCAGCGCAAGGCGCTGTATTACAAGGCGCAGCAGATTGCCTCCAGCCAATACCTGCAACTGACCACGTACCCGCAAAGCTCACGCCTGGGCATCTACAAGACCACCCAGGGCGTGCGCCTGGAGCCGTCTTTGGCGGTGACGTATTTGTATGACGCCTGGGTCAATAAATGAAAAGGGTGAACCAATGAGCCGAATCGAGACTGTAAATCCGCAGCGCGAGCGCTGGCTGCAGGTGGGGCGACGCGCCGTCTGGCGTGTGGCGGGCGGACTGCTGGTGCTGTGGGCGGTGGCGACCCTGACCTTCTTTGCCCTGCGGCTGATGCCGGGCGACCCGGTGCTGGCCATCCTCGGCGGCCCGAGTGGCAACCCGTCGCCCGAAACCATTGCCGAAGCCACCCGCGAGTACGGCCTGGACAAGCCCTTGGCGGTGCAATACGCGCTGTACCTGGGGCGTCTGGTTCAGGGCGATCTGGGGGTGTCCTACTCGCAGCATTTGCCGGTAACCCGCGTGCTGGCCGAGCAGTCGTGGGCGACCCTGCAACTGACGTTTACCTCATTGGTCCTGGCCTGGCTGCTGGTGCTGTTGCTTACCGTGTTGACCGCCGGGCGCCAGCGTTGGGTGGCCAAGGTGGCTTCGTTTGCTGAAACAGTTTCGGCCGCCGTGCCGCATTTTTGGCTAGGCCTGGTGCTGCTGGCGGTGTTTGCCTTCGGCCTGCGCTGGTTCCCGCCTGCTGGTAGCGATGGCTGGCGAACCCTGGTGTTGCCGTCTGTGGCGCTGGCGGTTCCGCTGGCCGGGTTTATTGCGCAGGTCACCCGAGAATCACTGGAGCTGACCCTGGAGCAACCCTTTGTGCTGACGGCGCGGACCCGTGGTTTGAGCGAAACCGCCGTGCGCTTCAAACATGCGCTGCGCCATGCGGTGTTGCCCGGTATTTCGTTGTCGGGCTGGGCCATCGGCGCCTTGATCAGCGGCGCGGTGGTGGTTGAAGTGATCTTTTCGCGCAAGGGCCTGGGCCGCCAGTTGTATCAGGCGGTGCAGGCGCAGGACCTGCCGCTGACCATCGGTATCAGCCTGACCGTTGCGGCGGTGTATGTGCTGGCCAACATTCTGGTCGACCTGTTGCACCTGTGGGTCGACCCTCGTCAACAGGGGAAAACAGCATGAGCACACTGACTCTCGAAACGCAGTTGCCGGGTGTGCGGATGCAACGCAGGGCACGCCAGGTGCCGCTGGGGCCTTTGCTGGCGCTGATTTTTCTGGCGTTTTTGATCGTTGCCGCGCTGCTGCCGCAACTCTTTACCCATGCCGACCCGCTGGCGATTGTGCCGCACGATGCGTTTCATCCGCCGGGATGGGCGCATTGGTTCGGCACGGATCAGTCCGGCCGGGATATTTTTTCGCGGGTGATTTACGGCACCCGCCAGTCGCTGTTGATTGGTCTGGCGGCCACCGTGCTGGCCATGAGCATTGCGATTGCCCTGGGGTTGCTCGGCGGGCTTGGCGGTGCACGACTTGACCGTGGGGTTGGCTGGCTGCTGGAAATACTGTTCGCGTTCCCGAGTCTGGTGTTGGCGCTGCTGTTTGTGGCGGTGTTCGGCAGCGGCATCGGGCCGTTGATTGTTGCCACCGGGCTGGGCGCAGCGCCGGGCTACGCCCGGATGGTGCGCGGTCAGGTGCTGGCGGTGCGTAATGCCGGTTACATCGAAGCGGCGGTTGCTTTGGGGCACCCGACGCGGCGGATCATCCTGCGCCAGTTATTACCCAATGCCATGCGCCCGCTGATCGTGACCCTGACCATGGGGATTGGTCAGGCAATTGTCTGGGCTTCGGCCCTGAGCTTTCTGGGGCTGGGCGCCAAGCCGCCTGCGCCGGAGTGGGGGACCATGCTGTCCATGGGCCGTGACTTTGTCGCCAACGCCTGGTGGCTGACCTTCTTCCCGGGTGTGTTCATCGTCCTTACCACGCTGTCGACCACGGTCGCGGGCCGTTATCTGCAACAACGTCTGGAGGGGCGTCTGTCATGAGCGATAAACACTTGATCGTTGAGGGCCTGTCCATTGAGTTTGGCGGCCAGACTGTGGTGCGCGATGTGTCGTTTACCCTGGCGCCGGGCAAGACCCTGGCGCTGGTGGGTGAGTCCGGCTCTGGTAAAAGTGTGACGGCGCGCAGCTTGATTGGTCTGGCCGGTGCCGGGGCGAGAGTGACGGCGCGCACCCTGAGTTATGGCGGGCAGGATTTGCTCGGGTTGTCCGAGCGTGGCTGGCGCGGGTTGCGCGGCAAAGGCATTGGCTTTGTGCTGCAAGACGCGCTGGTCTCGCTCGACCCGCTGCGCCCGGTGGGCAAAGAGATTCTGGAAGTGCTCACGACCCACCAATGGGGCGACCGGCGCAGCCGCGCTGAGCGGGTTATCGAGCTGCTGGACAAAGTCGGCGTGCCCGAGCCCGAATTGCGTGCCCGCCAGCGGCCCGATCAATTGTCCGGTGGCCTGCGCCAGCGTGCGTTGATCGCCAGTGCGTTGGCGCTGAGCCCGGGGCTGGTCATCGCCGATGAACCGACCACCGCACTGGATGCCACGGTGCAGGCGCAGATTCTGCAAGTGCTGCAAGAAATCAAGGCTCGCGGTGATTCGTTGCTGATCATCAGCCATGACTTGGCGGTGGTGGCGCATTTGGCCGATGAGGTGCTGGTGCTGCGCCACGGCGTGGTGGTTGAGCAGGGTCCGATGCAGCAGGTTTTGCGCACACCGAGCCACCCTTACACCCAGGCGTTGCTGGATGCGGTGCCGGCCGAACATGCGCGGGGCACGCGGCTGTCGTCGCACAACAGCGGGCAGCTTGTTCAACCTCGGCCGGGCGCTGACTCGCCGGTGCTGCTCAAGGCCAGCGGTTTGGGTAAACGCTACATCGGCCCCGACCAGCAATCTCGCCAAGTGGTCGACGACGTCAACTTTGAACTGCGCGCCGGGCGTACGCTGGGCATTGTCGGCGAGTCCGGTTCGGGCAAGACCACCGTGGCGCGCATTGTGTTGGGGTTGCTGGAGCCGGATGCGGGTCAGGTGCAGTTTCTGGGCCATGCCTGGGCGGGGGCGGGCGCAGATCGGATGGCGGAAAAAGACCGGCGTGTGCATCGACGTGACATCAGCGTGATTTATCAAGACCCGCTGAGTTCGTTCGACCCGCGCTGGAGCATCGGCCAGATCCTCGCCGACGCGCTGGATGTGGCCGGTGTAGCAGCTTCGCAGCAGCCCGCACGGATCCGCGAGTTGCTCGAGCAAGTGCGCTTGTCGGCCGAACTGGCGAGCCGCCGTCCCTTGCAAC
>NZ_WIWK01000114.1:0-18518 GCF_009600165.1 Pseudomonas sp. FSL R10-0399 | reverse complement strand
GGCCTTGAAGGTGCCCAGCATCATGCCCAGCAGTTCGAGGCTGCGCTCGGCCAGCAAGGCCACAGGCTGGTCAACAGTGACGCCCGCCGCCAGCAACGCATGGCCCAGTCGGTTCGCCCGCTGATCCAGCGCCTGGTAGGTCCAGCGCTGGTCAAGGCACGTGGCAACAACCTGCTCCGGGTGCGCCGCCAGCTGCGCTTCAAACAGCCGTACATAACCCTGCGCCAACGGGTAATCACGGGTGGTCTGGTTGCCCGCCTGTAACAACTGCTCACGCTCGCCAGCCTCCACCAACGGCAGGTCGGCAACGTTGCCTTCGGCGTGTTCGCCAATCGCCAGCAACAAGCGCTTGAAGTCCGCCAGCAAGCGCTCGACCGTGGCCTCATCAAAAAAGCGTTTGTCGTAGGACAGGTGCAAGCCCAGCGCATCGCCGGGGTACACCACCACGGTCATCGGGTAGTTGGTGTGAGTGCGCGCGCTGTCGGACTTGGCGCTGATCTGCTCGGCGCCGCTGACCACCGCGCTTTCCACCGGGGCGTTTTCATAGACAAACAGGCTGTCGAAAATCGGCTGGCCTTTGTCCAGCGCACTGCACGCCTGGATGCTCAACAGCGGCAAATGTTCGTGTTCACGCAGCGCCAGGTTGTGCGCAAACACCCCTTGCAGCCACTCGCGCACGCTGACCCGCTGCCCTGCCTGCGGCAAACGCATGCGCAGCGGAATGCTGTTGATGAACAGGCCGACGGTGTCTTGCATTTCCGGGCGATTGACCGGGCGCCCGGCCACGGTGACGCCAAACAGCACTTCGTCGAGCCCGCTGTAGCGCTGCAACACCAGCGCCCAGGCAGCTTGGGTCAGGGTGTTGACGGTCACGTGGTAACGCTGGGCCAGTTCGCGCAAGGCGCGGCCCTGGCTGACCTCCAAGTCGGCATAGCAATCACCGATCTGCGAGAACCCGCCCTGACGGCGCACGGCACGGTCAAAGGGCAATGGCGTCGGCTGTTCAAACCCGGCCAGTTCAGCGCTCCAGGCCTGCAGAGCCTCGCGCTCGCCCTGGGCTTGCAGCCATTCAATAAAGTCGCGATACCGCGCCGCGGGTGGCAGGCTGCGCTGGCCGCTGTACAGGGCAAAGAAGTCTTGCAGCAACAGCGAGCGGCACCAGGCATCAATCAGGATGTGGTGGTTGCTGAGGATGAACCAGTAATGCCCGGCGCTGCGACGGATCAGGCGCAGGCTGAAAGGCGGCGAGTTGAGTAGGTCAAAACCTTGGGCCCGGTCTTCGGCCAGCAACGTTTGCAACGCCGCTTCGTGTTCGCCCTCGGGGCGATCCGTCCAGTCGTGCACCTGTATATTGGGCGCGGCATCGCGGTGGATGATTTGCAGCATCTGGCCGTCATCGTCAAGGCTGAACGATGCGCGTAACGCGTCATGACGCTGCACCACCGCGTGCCAGGCTGCGGTAAAGCGTGGCAGGTCGATTTCGCTGTCGATGATGTAACGGTCTTGCATGTAGTAAATGCCCGAGCCGGGCTCAAGCAAGGTGTGCACCAGCAAGCCCTGCTGCATCGGCGACAGCGGGTAGATGTCTTCGATGGCACTGGCCGCAACCTTAAGGGCGTCCAATTGCGCTTGGGTCAGTTGCGCCAGCGGGAAGTCCGACGGGGTCATGCCGCCTTGCTCGCTGTTTACGCAGTGGGCAATCAGCGCCGTCAATTCGCCCCGATAATCGTCCACCAATGCCTGCACGGTGGCGTCATCAAACATCTCGTGGCTGTAGGTCCATTGCAGGTTGAGTTCGCCGCCATACACCTGCCCTTCGATGCTCAGCCAGTTGGCCAGCGGTGCATTTTCGTCCTGCGCCAGCCCGGCGCTTTCGGTGGCCGGGGCAAACATCGCGGTGTCATCGAACTGGCGATCAAACTGGCCCAAGTAGTTGAAGGTAATGCGCGGCGTCGCCAGGCTGGCCAGTTGTTCAGCCACGTCCTCGCCTGCCAGATAGCGCAGCAGGCCATAGCCCACGCCTTTGTCCGGCACGCTGCGCAGTTGCTCCTTGATCGACTTGATCGAGTCACCCAGATCCGCACTTGGGGTCAGTTGCACCGGGAACAGGCTGGTAAACCAGCCCACAGTGCGCGACAGGTCGAGATCGGCAAACAGGTCTTCGCGACCATGGCCTTCCAGTTGGATCAAGCTGCTGGGCTGGCCGCTCCAGCGGCAAATAACCCGCGCCAACGCGCTCAGCAGCAGGTCATTGACCTGCGTGCGATAGGTGGCGGGAGCGACTTGCAGCAACTGGCGGGTCAATTCGGCGTCGAGGGTCAGGGACAAGGTGCGGGCATGGCGGTTTTGCAAACCGGCATCAGGCCGATCCCACGGCAACTCGCTGGACGCACCGGCCAGTTGGCGCTGCCACAGCGCCAGTTCCCCGACCCGCGCCTGTGCCTCATCGGCCAAGCGGGCGGTCCAGGCCTGATAGGCGCTGGTTTTGGCCGGCGCAGCCTGCACCGGTTTTGTGTAGAACTGCTGCAAGTCTTCGAGCAACACCCGCCACGACACACCGTCCACCACCAGGTGATGAATCACCAGCAACAGGCGCTGACTGTGATCGGCCATGTCCACCAGCAACGCCCGCAGCAACGGGCCGTTGTGCAAGTCCAGGCTGCATTGGGTCTGTTCACACAGGGTCTTGAGTTCGTCAGCTGACGCCGCCTGGCGCTGCCACAGCAGCGGCTCGTTCGGCAGCTCGGCATAGGCTTGCTGCCACTGGCCGTGGTGCTGAACAAAGCGCAAACGCAGTGCATCGTGATGGCTCACCAGCGTATTCAGCGCCTGCTCCAGTAACCCGGCATCCACCGGCTGACGCGGGTGCAGCAGCAATGACTGGTTCCAGTGCTGGCGCTGGGGCATGTCCAGGCTGAAAAACCACTGCTGCACCGGCGCCAGCGCCACCGCGCCCGTGGCCAGCCCTTGATCAACAAGGTTCTCGGTGCTCAGCGCGGCAATCCGGGCCAGGCTGCGGATGGTTTGATGCTGGAACAGGTCGCGAGGGCTAAAGGCGATCCCGGCCTGACGGGCACGGCTGACCACTTGAATCGAGATGATCGAGTCGCCGCCCAGGGCAAAAAAGTTGTCGTCGACACCGATCTGCGCCACGCCCAGTACCTGTTGCCAGATCTCGGCCAGGCGCTGTTCCAGCTCAGAGGCCGGTGCGATGTAGCCTTGCTGCACGGTGCTGATGTCCGGGCGCGGCAAGGCTTTACGATCGAGCTTGCCGTTGGGCGACAGCGGCAGGCGCTCAAGGCTGACCCAGTGGCTGGGCACCATGTAGTCCGGCAAGCCGAGTTGCAGTTGGCTGGGCAATTCCGTTTGCCAAGCGTCGGCAGGCGCCTGCGCGTGCAGCACCACGTAGGCCACCAGTTGCTTGCCGTCGAGCACCTGCACCACGGCTTCGCGCACGGACGGCTGCTCGGCCAGACGCGCCTCGATTTCCCCCAACTCAATGCGCAACCCGCGCAGTTTGACCTGATGATCAAGGCGGCCCAGGTATTCAATGACCCCGTCAACCCGCTGGCGCACCCAATCGCCGGTGCGGTACAGGCGCTCGCCCTGATTAAACGGACACGGCACAAAACGCTCTGCCGTCAGCGCCGGGCGCCGGTGGTAGCTGCGCGCCAGCCCGGCCCCGCCCAAATACAATTCCCCGGCCACGCCCACGGCTACGGGCGAAAGGTTGGCATCCAGCACCAGCGTGCGCAGGTTGGCGATGGGCAAGCCAATCGGCACGCTGGCCGCGCCCTCATCGATGCAGGTCCAATGCGTCACGTCGATGGCCGCTTCGGTCGGGCCATACAGGTTGTACAGCTCGGCATCGGGCAGTTTGCTGAACACCTGCTGCTGGGCATCAACCGGCAGTGCTTCTCCGCTGCAGACAATACGCCGCAGGCTGGTGCACTGCTCAACGCCCACTTCATGAATAAACGCCTGCAACATTGACGGCACAAAATGCAGGGTGCTGATCTGCTGCTGGCGAATGGTTTCGATCAGGCGCAGCGGCTCGCGGTGCTCCCCCGGTTGCGCCACCACCAAGCGTGCACCGGTGAGCAGCGGCCAGAAAAACTCCCACACCGACACATCAAAACTGAACGGAGTCTTTTGCAGCACGGCATCGTCGGCCGTCAGCCGATACGCCTGCTGCATCCAGCTCAGGCGGTTGACCAGCGCAGCATGGGTGTTACCCGCGCCTTTGGGCTTGCCGGTGGAGCCGGAGGTGTAGATCACATAGGCGAGGTTTTGCGGCTGAGTCAGATCAACCGGATTCTCAACACTGTAGGAGCGAGCTTGCCTCGCGATCTGTTGGCCGCTCAAAAGATCGCGAGACAAGCTCGCTCCTACAGTGAGATAAAGGCACATGACCGGGATGTGTTGTGGCAATGCCGCCTGCAAGTGCTTTTGCGTGAGCAGCAACTGAATCCCGCTGTCGTCGATCATGTAGCTCAAACGTTCGGCCGGGTACTCCGGGTCGAGCGGCACATAGGCGCCGCCCGCCTTGAGAATCGCCAGCAGGCCGATCACCATTTCTACTGAACGCTCTACGGCAATCCCCACCAGCACATCCGGGCCGACACCCCGTTCACGCAACTCATGGGCCAATTGGTTGGCGCGGGCATTGAGCTGCGCATAGCTCAGGGACTGCGCGCCAAACACCAACGCCGTGGCGTCGGGGGTGCGCTCAACCTGGGCTTCAATCAACACCTGCAGGCCAGTTTGGGTCGGGTATTCAGCGTGGGTGCGGTTCCAGTCGTGCACACGGGTCTGTATTTCACTGGCGTCGAGCATCGGTAATTCACCGATCCGCCGTTCGGGGTGGTCCACCAGCGCTCGCAGCAGGTTGCACCAGTGCCGTGCCATACGGCTGATGGTGGCGCCGTCAAACAGGTCATTGGCATAGGTGAGCGCTGCGTGCAGGCGGCCGGATTTCTCGTAGGTGTCCAGGCTCAAGTCAAACTGCGTGGTGCGCCCTTCCCACTCGATCAGGCCCAGCGTCAGCCCCGAAGCCGTTTTGATCGCTTCAATGTCGGCCACTTGCGGCTGATGGTTGTACATCACTTGAAACAGCGGGTTGTGGCTCAGGTTGCGCTCAAGTTTGAGGGCTTCTACCAACTGCTCGAACGGCAGTTCCTGATGGGCTTGAGCACCGAGTGCGGTTTCTTTGACCGCGGCCAGCAACTCGGCCACGGTGGTGTCCGCCGTCAGTTGGGTGCGCAGTACCTGGGTGTTCACAAAGAAGCCGATCAACCCTTCGACTTCACGGCGGTTACGGTTGGCAATCGGCACACCCACGCGCAGATCGTTTTGCCCGCTGTAGCGCTGCAACAGGATGTTGAACGCGCCCAACAGCAGCATAAACAGCGTGACCGTGTGCTGCTGCGCCAAGGCCCTCAACTGCTCAACCAGCTCCGGGGCTACGGCGAACTCATGGCGCGTGCCGCGATAGCTGGGCACGGCCGGGCGCGGGTAGTCGTTGGGCAAGGTGATGACCGGGTGTTCATCACCCAGTTTGGCCTGCCAGTACGCCAGTTGCCGCGCTTGCTCACCCGCCTCCAGCCAGCGGCGCTGCCACAGGGCGTAGTCGCTGTACTGGATGGCCAGCTCAGGCAACGACGGCGCCTCGTTGCGCTCAAAGGCGTCGTAACTGCGGATAAATTCGTCGATCAGCACGTTCATCGACCAGCCATCGGAGACGATGTGATGCAAGGTCAGCAGCAACACATGCTCGTCAGCGCCAAGCTTGAGCAGCTTGATCCGCAGCAGCGGGCCATTGGCCAGATCGAAAGGGTGCAGCGACTGCTGCTGCGCCTCAGCGGCCACCGCCTGTTCGCGCTCAATGGCCGGCAACAGGGTGAAATCCACATGCTCGACAGTGATCGGCGCCAGGCGCTCGACTTGCTCCAGGCTGTCGTCAGGGTTCTGCCGGAACACCGTGCGCAGGGTCTGGTGACGCTGCACCACGCCAGCGAAGGCCTGCTCCAGCGCACTGAGGTTCAGCGCGCCGGTCAGGCGCACGGCACCGGGCAAGTTGTAGGCGCCGCTGTGCGGGTCCAGTTGCCACAAGAACCACATGCGCCGCTGTGCGTAGGACAATGCCTGGCGATCCGCCTGAGGCACATCGGCAGGAATCGGAAACTGCGAAAAGTCGATCCCTTCCGCACGCAGACCGTCGAGGAATAACCGGCGTTTTTCAAGCGGCAATTCGATGAACCGGCGGGCAAGTTTGAGGGACTTCTCAGCATTCATCTGACTTCTTCCGTACACGTTGGCAATCGAGCTTTGGCTCGGCTATCCCTACGGAACGGATGAAGCGGGGGGAAAATTAAAAGGCCCGCGAGCTTGACACATGCCCTGTGTGAGCCGGGCAAGCCCGCTCCCACACCATAAGCCACCCGGGCTTAAATTTATTCCCAGGCAGCTCGTTCTATATGGGTCTCCAGCTCATTGATGGGTGCTCTCCATGTCTCCCGCAGCTTTGGTGCAAACCCTGCGCAAACGGCTCAGTAAACCGACCGGCTATCAACTGTTCGACATTCACCTCAAACAGCGCATTGCCTTGAGCCCTTCACTCACGCGTTTTGTGTTTACGGGCGAGGATGTGGCGCTGATGCACACGCTGGCCCCCGATCAGCGGGTCAAGCTGTTCTTCCCCAGCGCCAATGGCAGCGCGCCCGACTTGCCCAAGGTTGGCGACTGGCAAGCCGCCCGCCGCACCCTGAAGCCCGAGCACGCGCCGCCGATGCGCACTTACACCATTCGCGCTCTACGCCCCGACATGAACGAACTGGACATCGACTTTGTGCTGCATGGCGAAGCCGGCCCCGCTTCGCGCTGGGCGGTCCATGCAAGGCCAGGCGACCCCTTACAAATAGTCGCGCCCAACGCTGCCTACCACGCCGACCCGGGCGGCTATGAATGGATGCCGCCGCAGGGCGTGCGCAAAATCCTGTTGATCGGCGACGAAACCGCCCTGCCCGCCATCGCCGGGATCCTCGAACAACTGGCCAGCCATCCCGACGCCCCGCAGGTCCAGGCGTTTATCGAAGTGCCCGAAGAGGCCGATTGCATGCCGCTGCTCTGCGGCGTGCACACCAAAGTGCACTGGCTGCCCCGCCTCACGCTGCACAAGCAGCATGGTGAAGGCATGATCCTCGCGGCCCGCGAACTGGCGAGCTTGCCGCCCACCCGGGCCAACCTCAACGACAGCGCAGCATTGCAAGAGCTGGACCTCAATAGCCAGCGCCTGTGGGAACTGGCCAGCGCCAAGCGCAGCGAGTTCTATGCCTGGGTGGCCGGAGAGTCCGCAGCGGTCATGGATATTCGGCGGTTTTTCATCAATGAATGCGGGCTTGATCGTAAAGGGCTGACGTTGATGGGCTACTGGAAACTGGGGCGTTCGCTTGAGTAACTCAATCGTGTGGGCGCTCGCGATCTTTTAAGGATCAAAAGATCGCGAGGGGCGCTCCTACAGATTCGTGCTTGCCTAGCATGAAACACTTTTTTACAACTCTACCTTCGGGTTTTCGACATCTCATACGTCCTACATGGATAGCAATCGCATTCTCAGTTGCGATTAAACATGCTCAGCCGTGAGTCTGCCGTTCCCCATGTCCAAAAAATCCCGCTCCAAGGTCTGGTTCCTGGTCCACAGCTGGTTAACGCTGCCGATCTGGTTCTTTGTATTGATTGTGTGTGTCACCGGCACATTGGCAGTGGTCAGCCAGGAGATTGTCTGGCTGGCGACCCCTGAAGCCCGTGCCACACAGCCTTCAAGCGATGCTCCGTTGCTCACTTATGAGCAGGTGCTGAACACCATTCATCAAGCCGAACCGGCGCTGGCGGTGCAGTCGATCAGCCGCCCGGATGAGTCGCACTTTGCACTGGTCGCCAGGGTGGTGTACCCGGACGGGCGCTCGCCGGCGCTGTACATCAACCCTTATACCGGGGCCATTCAGGGCGAGAGTTCGAGCTTTGACTTCCGCCAGTTCACCCGCGCCCTGCACGGCTGGTGGCTGGTGCCGTTCACCAACGGTTATAGCTGGGGCTGGTACTTGGTGTCTTTCCTCGGCCTGCCGCTGCTGGCGTCGTTGATTACCGGGCTGGTGGTGTACAAAAAATTCTGGAAAGGCTTCCTCAAACCCACGCTGCGGTTAAAACACGGCGCGCGGATCTTTTGGGGCGACTTCCATCGGCTGTGCGGGATCTGGTCGATCTGGTTTATTGCGGTGATCTCCATCACCGGCCTGTGGTTTCTGATTGAAGCCTTTATGTTCGATAACCAGATTTCGATTTCTACCGCGGGCAACCCGCCGGTGGTGGCGCGTCAGGATGTGCCGATCATGCCGGACGGCCAACCGGCGCCGATGATCAATCTCGATCAGGCCGTGAAGATTGCCGCCGAGAGCATTCCCGGCCTTGAAGCCAGCTTTGTCAGCCTGCCAAGCAATGCCTACGGCCATATAGAAGTGGGCGGCCCGGGCTGGTACCCGCTGCTGTTTCAGACCGCCGACATCAACCCGTACAACGGCGTCATCGAAGGTTCGCGGATGATCGCCGACCGTTCCGGGCTGGAACTGGTGACTGAGTCCATGCGCCCGCTACACACCGGTGATTTCGGCGGGTTGTGGGTCAAGCTGATCTGGTTCTTCTTCGGTCTGGTACTGAGCATGATGGTGTTGAGCGGCCTGCTGATCTGGACCAAACGCACGGCACTGGCCACCGCCAACGCGCTTAAACGCAGCCATAAACCCGCACGTGTTCCGACCGGCAGGCAAACCGTCACAGCGCGCAGCGCACAGCCCGAGGAGGCCAATGTATGAGTAAGGCAGCAGCGGTAGCGCCCTCTTCTGCACTGGGACGCTGGTGGCTCAAATGGCGGTTTCACATCAACATTTTGTTGTTGCTGATCCCGCTGGGCTTTATGCCCAAGTATTTTCATGAGGCGTCACTGTTTCGGGGTGACAGCGGCCTGGGCGAGCGCGAAATCGGCACGGTGCAGGTTGGCCCCTGGAGCCTGCGGCTGGCAGAAATGCGCAATGAGGGCCCACGCCCTGACGGCCCCGCTGGCTATATGAAAAGCTTCACTGCTGCCCTGTGCGACACCTGTATCGATCAGGTCAAGGCCGGTTATTTACGCATCGGCAAGCCGCGCAGCTTGCGCGCTGCCGGGGTGATTTTTTTCGGCACGCCGTACCGTATGGGCGCCACCTTGCCGATCCCGGAACGTACCAAAGACGATGCTGAGTTGTGGATCACCCTTGAGGGCTGGGACGGCTCAATGCATCAGGCATCCATCCCCCTGAGCGAGGCCTCACCGGCAACCCTGGCCTGGCTAGCTCAACAAGGAGGTAAACGATGAGTTCGCACCTGTTCAAACACCCCGCGCGCCGTGTCATGGTCGCGGGTTTTCTGGCCTTGCTGGGGTTTAGCGGCCAGGCCCTGGCACACAACCCGATGTGTGAGTGCAAAAGCCTGGGCGACGACCAGATCCGCTGCACCGGCGGGTTTTCTGATGGCAGTGGCGCACCGGGGGTGACGCTGGATGTGATCGGTTATGACGAAACCATATTGGTGCCCGGCAAGTTGGGCAGCGATTCGACCCTGACCTTCAAACGCCCGGAAGGCGAGTTCTACGTGCTGTTTGACGCAGGCCCCGGCCACATTGTTGAAATCGACCAAGCCGATATCGAATGAATACTCACGTCGTGCGCCCGGCCGGTGCCGGGCATGAAACCCTTTATGTACTGCTGTTGTGCCTGCTGATTCTGTGCGTCGCGGGGTCGGTTGTGGCCTGGCGTCACGAGTCCCATGAAGCAACCTCAGTGGCGGCCCACCAACTGGATGCCCGGCTCGATCTAAATGCCGCCGAGCAAGGTATCTACGCTGACCTGCGGGTCACCCTGGACGAGATCAACCTGCTGCACGAAGAAACCGGCGCCCTGCCCCAACCCGGGCAATTGGCCGAAGAAGGCTTCGCGCCGTTTGCCAGCGACGCCAGCTCGGTGAGCCGTGGCAACCATGCCTGGCAATTGTTGGGCGACCAGGCCTACCTGGGCGTGAGCCCCAACCCTGAGGTAGCCGGCTCGTTCTTGATGCGTATCAACGAGCAGCCCGATGTGTGGCTTAACCGCAACAGTAACGTCAGCGCCCCCACCGACTTCAGCGATGGCGCCTTGCTCCAGAACGGCTGGAAGCAAGTGATCGCCCAATTCGATGCCGGGGTGACTCGCCAGCATCGGCACTGAACCCACCGCTTTACCTGAGAGAAGACTGCTCGCCATGTCCATTTCATCTGTATTTCGACGCCGCACCTTGTTGCTGGCCGGCCTCCTGGCCCTCTGCCTTTCACCTCTGACGCACGCTGACACCGCCGCCCCGGCGCCGCTGGCCAAACCGCTGCGCATTGGCATCACCCTGCACCCGTATTACAGCTACGTGAAAAACATTGTCGGCGACAAGGCTGAAGTGGTGCCGTTGATTCCGGCCGGTTTTAACCCGCACGCCTATGAACCCCGCGCTGACGACATCAAGCGCATCGGCACGCTGGACGTGATCGTGCTCAATGGCGTGGGCCATGATGATTTCGCCGACAAGATGATCGAGGCCAGTGAAAAACCGGACATCCCGGTCATCGAGGCCAACCAGAACGTACCGCTGCTGGCCGCCACCGGCACCGCCGCGCGGGGCGCTGGCAAGGTGGTCAACCCGCACACCTTCTTGTCGATCAGCGCCTCGATTGCCCAGGTCAACAACATCGCCCGGGAACTGGGCAAGCTGGACCTGGCTAACGCCAAAACTTACACCGCCAATGCCCGCGCTTACGGCAAGCGCCTTCGCCAGATGCGCGCCGACGCTCTGGCCAAACTCACCGAAGCCCCCAACGCGGATTTGCGGGTCGCCACCGTGCACGCCGCCTATGACTACCTGTTGCGCGAATTTGGCCTGGAAGTGACCGCCGTGGTTGAACCCGCCCACGGTATTGAGCCGAGCCCCAGCCAGTTGAAAAAGACCATCGACCAACTGCGCGACCTGGATGTGAAAGTGATCTTCTCCGAGATGGACTTCCCGTCGACGTACGTTGAAACCATCCAGCGCGAGTCCGGGGTCAAGCTGTACCCGCTGTCGCATATCTCCTATGGCGAGTACACCGCCGACAAGTACGAAAAAGAGATGAACAACAACCTCAATACCGTGGTCAAGGCGATTCAGGAGTCCGGGGCATGACGGCGGCTGTACCTCTTGCAGTGCGGGCCCGCGGGCCGGGTGTGGAGTTTGATCAGGTGTCGCTGACCCTGGGCAGCACGCCCATTCTGGACCGCGTCAGTTTCAATATTAAGGCGGGTAGCGTGCATGCGCTGGTGGGGCCCAATGGCGGCGGCAAAAGCTCGCTGATCAAAACCCTGCTCGGGCAAATGCCGCATCAGGGCGAGTTGCGCCTGAACTGGAACGGCGAGCCGGGGTTGATCGGCTATGTGCCCCAGGCGCTGGAATTTGACCGTGGCTTGCCCATGACCGTGGACGACTTCATGGCCGCCATGTGCCAGCGGCGCCCGGCCTTTATGGGCTTGTCGCGCAAGGTTGCCCCGGCCATTGGCGATGCGCTGGAACGGGTGGGCATGCAACACAAACGCAAGCGCCGCATGGGCGCCTTGTCGGGCGGTGAACGGCAACGGGTGCTGCTGGCCCAGGGGCTGATCCCGGCCCCGCAATTGCTGGTGCTGGATGAGCCGATGTCGGCGCTGGACGAAGCCGGGGCGCAGGTCTTTGAACGCTTGCTCAACGACTGGCAGCAATCAGGCGTCACGGTGGTGTGGATCGAGCACGATCTGGCGGCCGTCAAACGTCTGGCGGATCGCGTCACCGGGCTTAATCGCCAGGTGCTGTTCGATGGCCCGCCTGCGCAAACCCTCAGCCCTGAGCGCCTGTTAAGCCTGTTTTCAACCCACCCTAAAGCCTGCGGGAGCGCCCAGCCATGAGCTATGAAGCCTTCCGTTTGATGATTCAGGGCTGGGCCACCGCCGGGTATTTGCCTGAGGTGCTGGCCTACGGTTTTGTGGTCAATGCGCTGCTCGCCGGTTTACTCATCGGCCCCGTGCTGGGCGGCCTCGGCACCCTGGTGGTGGTCAAGCGCTTCGCGTTCTTTTCCGAAGCCGTGGGCCACGCAGCGCTGACCGGGGTGGCCATCGGCATCCTGCTCGGCGAACCCTACACCGGGCCTTATGGCAGCCTGTTCGGCTATTGCCTGCTGTTCGGCATTTCGCTCAATTACCTGCGCAACCGCACAGGCCTGGCCCCAGACACGCTGATCGGGGTCTTCCTCTCGGTGTCATTGGCGTTGGGCGCCAGCCTGCTGCTGATTCTCGCGGGCAAGATCAACATCCATATCCTTGAAAACGTCCTGTTTGGCTCGGTGTTGACCGTCAACGGCAACGATCTGCTGGTGCTGGCGGTGGTCGGCGCGCTGGTGCTGGGCCTGAGCCTGCCGCTGTACAACCGCATCATGCTGGCCAGTTTCAACCCGCAACTGGCCGCTGTGCGCGGGGTGGCAGTTAAATCCCTGGATTACCTGTTTGTGATACTGGTAACACTGATCACCGTGGCAGCGGTCAAGGTGATCGGGGCGATTCTGGTGGGCGCACTGCTGGTGATTCCGGCCGCTGCGGCGCGCTTGCTCAGCCAGTCGTTGAAGGGCTTTTTCTGGATTTCGGTGCTGATCGCCACGGTCAGCACCTTGTGCGGGATTTTGCTGCCTATCGTCCTCGACCTACCGATTCCGTCCGGCGCCGCGATCATTCTGGTGGCCGGTATCGCCTTCGCCCTGGCCGCCATTGCTCGTGGCGTGGTGCCAAGCCTCAAAGGGAATATTGGATAAATGTTCACGCTGCGCAAACTCACTCTGGCAATTGCCATCACCGGCCTGCTCAGCACCCCGCTGCTGGCCGCCACCCCGTCACCGCAACCAGTGCGCATTCTCGCCAGCTTGCCGATTACCTATGGCTTGAGCGAGCTGCTGCTCAAGGACAGCGGCGTGACCCTTGAACGCGCTGCGGCGGCCAACCTGCCCGGCAGTCGGCAAAGTGCCTACTTCAGCGGTCGCGGCGCCCCGGCCCTGCAAAAGCTCGCAGAAAACGCCGATGCGGTGGTCGGCCTGCGCTCGCTGTGGAGCGACGACCCGTTGTACCCGATGGCCCGGCGCAGCAACATCCGCATCGTCGAAGTGGACGCCGCACGCCCGGTGGACGGCAGTTTGCCGGGCATTGCCGTGCAACCTGACGTGCACAGCGATGGCCTCAACAGCCAGCCGTGGCTGTCCAGCAACAACATGGGCCGTATGGCTGACGTGATTGCGGCTGACCTGGTACGTTTGGCCCCCGCCGCCAAGCCCAAGATCGAAGCCAACCTGGCCGAGCTGAAACAGCGCCTGCTCAAACTCAGCGCCGAGAGCGAGTCACGCTTGGCCAAGGCCGATAATTTAAGCGTCGTGAGTGTGTCCGACCGGCTGGATTACTTGATCAGCGGGCTGAATCTGGAGCGCGTTGACGTGGCCCATAACAGTGAAAACCCGTGGACACCGCAAGCCCTCAAGGCGCTGACGCAAACCCTCAAGGACAATGACGTGGCGCTAGTGCTCGACCATCGCGAACCTTCACCCGAGTTGAAGGCAGCGATTACCGAGGGTGGCAGCCACCTGGTGGTGATCAGCGCTGACGGCGCAGATCCGGTGGCGCAGTTGCAGAGCAACATTGATGCGATTGTAAAAGCCTTGTAACGAGGTTGCTCGCGATCTTTTCAAGGTCAAAAGATCGCGAGGCAAGCTCGCTCCTACCGTGATTGCGCTTAGTGCGTGGCCACTGCATCCATCTTCTGGCGCAGGCTCAAGGGCCGCATGTCGGTCCAGACTTCTTCGATATACGCCAGACACTCAGGTTTGAGGCCGCTTTTGCCCACGGCGCGCCAGCCGTTGGGGATGGCTTTGTAGTCCGGCCAGATCGAATACTGCTCTTCATGGTTCACCACCACTTGGAAGAGGATGTCATCGCGGTCAAATACTGAACTCATGTGCGGGTCTCCGTCGCTGTAAAAGATATGAATCTAACGAGTGATGGCGGGCAGAAATTAGAGCCGGGTGATCGCTGCGGCCATGGCATTGCCAAAGATGGCCGCGACCTGGTCGATTTCACTGGCGGTGATGATCAGCGGCGGCAAGAAGCGCACCACGCTGCCCTGGCGCCCGCCCAGCTCCAGAATCAAGCCGCGCTTCAAGCATTCGCGCTGCACCAGCGGCGCCAGCCGGGCAAAGACTGGCGGGTGACCCAAGGCGTCGGGGCTGCCGTTGGGGTCAACCAGTTCAACCCCCAGCATCAGGCCGCGACCGCGAATATCGCCCAACTGCGGGAAGTCGCGCTGGAGGATGTGCAGGTGTTCGCTGAGGCGCTCGCCCATGGCGGTGGCGTGCGCAGCGACGTTGTGTTGCTTGAGATAGCGCATTACCGCCGAACCTGCGGCCATGGCCATCTGATTGCCACGGAACGTTCCGGCATGGGCGCCCGGCAGCCAAGTGTCGAGCCACTCGCGATACACCACCACCGCCAACGGCAAGCTGCCGCCAATGGCTTTGGACAACACCACCACATCCGGGATGATGCCAGCGTGCTCAAAGGCGAACATTTTGCCGGTGCGGGCAAAGCCGCTCTGGATTTCATCGACGATCAGCGCCACACCGGCTTGCTCGGTAATCCGGCGCAACCCGCGCAGCCAGTCGAGGTCTGCCGCAATGACGCCGCCCTCGCCCTGCACCACTTCAACAATCACCGCAGCCGGTAGCTGCACACCGGCTTCGGGGTCACTGAAGAGGTTTTGCAGGTAGTGCAAATTGGCCTGCACGCCCTGCTTGCCGCCCAGCCCGAACGGGCAGCGGTAATCGTAGGGGTACGGCATGAATTGCACGCCATTGCTGAGCAAGGCGGCCAACGGCTTTTTCGGCCCCAGGCTGCCCATCAGGCTTAAGGCACCCTGGCTCATGCCGTGATACCCGCCGGTAAATGACACCACGGTGTTGCGTCCGGTGGCGGTGCGCACCAGTTTCAGCGCCGCTTCGACGGCATCGGTGCCGGTCGGGCCGCAGAACTGGATCTTCGCTTCGCTGGCCAAAGCACCGGGCAGCAGGCCGAACAGATCTTGAACAAACTGATCTTTAACCGGGGTGGTGAGGTCGAGGGTATGCAGGGGCAGTTCATCACTCAGCACTTGCTGGATGGCGGCGATCACGACCGGGTGGTTGTGTCCCAGCGCCAGAGTCCCGGCACCGGCCAGGCAATCGATGAAGCGGCGGCCCTCGACGTCTTCAACGTACAAACCCTTGGCACGCTTGAGGGCCAGCGGCAAGCGCCGCGGGTAACTGCGCGCGTTGGACTCCTGACGGCTCTGGCGGGCCAGCAACGGAGACTCTTCAAACTCGTACAGCGTTTCAACCGGATGATTTTCAGCAAGGCTGGTAGCGACTGACATTCCTGGGACCCTCAATACGCCGATGAGATTGACCAAAACATTCCTGTTTTGAAAACGCATCAGCGTGGTGAGGATTTAGCCAAGCCCCGAAGTTTCCCGGTTTCTGTAGCCGCTGCCGCAGGCTGCGATAAGGGCCGAAGGACTTTCACCCATAGAACAGGGCCGCTTCGCGCCCCATCGCAGCCTTCGGCAGCGACTACAAGGATTGATAGGTTCAAGCCGTCTGCAGCGGCATGCGCAGTTCAACCCGCAAGCCATCGTTCTGGCTGTCGAAATTCAGTTCGCCCGCACACCGTTCAACAATGGCCTGCACAATCGCCAGGCCCAAGCCGCAACCGTTGCTGTTGCCGTTGCGCCAGAAACGTTGGGTCATGTGTTGCAAGGTCTCAGGCGCGAGGCCGGGGCCGTGGTCTCGCACCACGAACACGACGTGGTTGCCCTCGGCATGCACCTTCAATTGCACTTGCGTGTCCGCAGGGGTATGGCGCAAGGCGTTGTCGAGCAGATTGCGCAAGGCGGCGATTGCCAGCACCGAAGGCACGTGCAGACGGGTGTCCGGGAGGTCATCGGCCAGTTGCAAATGCACACGGTCAGCCGCGCCGCTGGCCGCGTCGTTGATGGCCAGACGCGCCACTTGTTCGGCTGAGCACTCTACACCGTCATCAAACGACAAGCTGCCTTCAACCCGCGCCAGCAGCAGTAGCTGCTCCAGGGTCCGGTGCAAACGGTCTGCCCCGGCTTCGGCGTGGGCCAGGGACTGTTCGCGCGCCGCGCCATCGGTCATGCGCGCCACTTGCAGGTGGGTTTTGATCGCGGTCAGCGGGCTGCGCAGTTCATGGGCGGCATCGCCAGTCAGGCGCCGCTCACGTTCGATGGCTTTGGATATTCGCGCCAGCAACTGGTTCTGGGAATCCAGCAATGGCTTTAATTCGCTGGGCAACGGGCTGATCTGCAACGGTTGCAGCGAATCGGCATCGCGGCGCATCAGCGCATCACGCATACGGTTAAGCGGCGCCAACCCCTGGCCGAGGCCCAGCCACAACAGCAGCAAGCACACGATCAAGGCCATGCCCACTGGCACCGAGGCGGCGAGCAGCACGGAAAGGTTCAGGGCTTCGCGCTCGACCTGGCGGTCGGCGGTGGTAATGCGCACATCACCCCGGTCGAGGGTGAACGTGCGCCAGGCGGCGCCATCAATGATCTGGTCATGAAAACCTGCCGACTCAGAGCGCATCGGTTGGTCAGGGTTGTTGTGGCTGCGGGCCAGCACTTCACCGCGCAACGAACTCACCTGGCACGCCATACCGCCAGGGATGGTCAGTTGTTCCGCGCTGAAATGGGTACCCTCGCCTTTCACCGGCAACTGCGGCAATTGCTCAAGCAGCCCCGCCACCATACGCGCAGACGCCACCAGACGCTGGTCAAGGGAGAACATCATTTGCTGACGCAAATCACTGAGCATCCAGGCCGCCGCCAGCGCCCAGATCAACACAAACGCCGAGCCAATGGTCAGGCTCAAACGCAGACGCATGCTCATCATGGCTGCTCGGCACCGTCGGCGGTGCCCAGACGATACCCGAGGCCGCGCACGGTTTCGACGATACCTTTGCCCAGTTTGGAGCGCAGGTGATGGATATGAACGTTCAGGGCATTGCTCTCCAGTTCGTCGCCAAAGCCGTAGATGCTGTCTTTGAGCTGCTCGGCCGACAACACGCGTCCGCGGTTATGCAGCAAGGCTTGCAGCAGTGCCTGCTCGCGCCGCGACAGGTCGACCGGCTGACCGCCCAGCAAGGTAATGCGGCTGCTCGGGTCATAGCTCAATTGCCCGTGTTCGATCAAATTGACGCTGCGCCCGGCCACTCGACGCAACAAGGTGTGCAGGCGGGCGGCCAGTTCGCGCAGGTCAAAGGGCTTGAGCAAGTAGTCATCGGCCCCGGCTTGCAGGCCATCCACCCGGTCGGTGACCGAGTCACGGGCGGTCAGCACCAGCACGGGCAGTTCAAAACCCTGCTGACGCAGTTGCTGCAACAGCTTGAGGCCGTCTTCGTCAGGCAAGCCCAGGTCGAGCACCATCACGTCAAACTCGGCGGCCTTGAGCATGGCTTTGGCTTTGCTGGCGGTACCGACATGTTCAACCGTCAGCCCCTGCGCCGTCAGCCCGGCCACAATGCCGCTGGCAATCAGTTCATCGTCTTCGCAAACCAGTACGTGCATGCTCTTACCCGCGTAAATAGGCTGATTAAAAAATCATGGGATTAAGGGCGGATTATCCACCTATAAATGTAGTGCACCTGCTTTGTTTAAAGCGCTTGTCAGTTTCGCGACCCTATTAACACTCGGTTAATCATGTGTCGCCAAGGTATTGCCTATTCATAAAGACCAAGGCTGGGCGTATGCACCGTTTGTTTATTTTTCTGTTTCTACTGCTGACGGGCTTCAGCCAGGCGCAAGCCAGTAATGACCCTTTTGCCCAGAAAGTCGACTTTTTGCCGGTGGCCAAAGCGTTCGCCTTCAGCAGCGAAGCGTTGCCATCGGGCGAAACCCGGCTGAGCTGGCAGATTGCCAACAACTACTACTTGTATCAAAAACGCTTCAAGTTTGACGGTCTGGACGCTGCGCACACCCCCGTGCTGCCCCAGGGCGAGGAGCACGATGACGAGTTTTTTGGTGCCAGCCAGGTCTATCGCAATCAGGTCGACGTGCTGATCCCTGCGGGAGCCAGCGGCCAGGTCAAAGTGAGCTGGCAAGGCTGCGCCGATGCCGGCCTGTGCTACCCGCCGCAAAGCCAGGTGGTGGATCTGGGCGGCGCGCAACCTGTCGCCGCTCAAGGCCAGGCCCAGGACCAGTCGCTGGCGGCCAGCTTGCAGCAGCGTTCGTTGGGCTGGAGCTTGTTACTGTTCTTCGGCCTTGGCTTGTTGCTGGCCTTCACCCCGTGCTCATTGCCCATGCTGCCGATTCTGGCC
>NZ_WIWK01000113.1:0-18961 GCF_009600165.1 Pseudomonas sp. FSL R10-0399 | reverse complement strand
ACCCTGACCGACAAGGCGGGCAACGTCTCGGCAGTCACGCCTGTGAATGCGGGCGACACCACCGCACCTGATGCCCCGACTGAGCTTGCGGTGAGCGTGGATGGCCTGACCCTGAGCGGTAAAGGCGAAGTCGGCAGCACAGTGACGGTCAAAGATGCAGCGGGCGCAGTGATTGGCAGCGGGCCTGTGGGGGCTGATGGCAGCTTTGAAATCACCCTCGATACTGCGCAAGCCAATGGCGAAACCCTCAACGTTACCCTGACCGACAAGGCGGGCAACGTTTCAGCGATCACGCCAGTGGTTGCGGGCGACACCACAGCACCTGATGCCCCGACAGAGCTTAAAGTGAGCATTGATGGCCTGACCCTCACCGGTAAAGGCGAAGCGGGCAGCACCGTCACGGTCAAAGCAGCCGATGGCACCGTGATAGGTTCCGGACCTGTAGGGGCTGATGGCAGCTTTGAAATCGTCCTCGACAGTGCGCAAAAGAATGGCGAGGCCCTCAACGTCACCCTGACCGACAAGGCGGGCAATGTGTCGGTGGTCACGCCCGTGATTGCGGGCGATACCACAGCGCCTGATGCACCGACCAACCTGGCGGTGAGCGGCAATGGTCTGATCCTGACCGGTAAGGGCGAAGTCGGCAGCATCGTGATCGTCAAAGACGCTGCGGGCGAGCAAGTCGGGACGGGCGTCGTCGGCGCGGGCGGCAATTTTGAGGTGGCTCTTGACCCGGGCCAAAGCAATGGCTCTACGCTTCAAGTCACCCTGACCGACAAGGCCGGCAACATTTCGATCGCCAGCCCTGTGGTTGTCGGCGATGCCGTCGCACCGGATGCGCCAACCGACCTGAGGGTGAGCGTCGATGGCCTGGTACTGGATGGCAAAGGCGAGCCTGGCGCCATCGTCACCGTCAAAACGGCAGCGGGTGTGGTGATCGGCAGCGGGGTCGTAGGCCTTGACGGTAACTTCAGCGTGGCGCTGGACACCGCTCAAACCAACGGCGAAACCCTGGGCGTCACCCTGAGCAGCGTCGGTGGGTTGACCTCACCTTCCGTCAGCGTGGTGGCGGGCGATACGACGGCTCCTGATGCTCCGACAGAACTGGCCGTCAGCGTTGATGGCCTGACCTTGAATGGTAAAGGTGAGCCGGGCTCAACCGTGACCGTTAAAAATGCCGCCGGCGCTGTGATCGGCAGCGGACCTGTGGCGCTGGATGGCTCCTTTGCCATCACCCTCAATACCGCACAAACCAATGGCGAAACCCTTAACGTCACGCTGACAGACAAAACCGGCAACGTGTCGGTGGTGACGCCTGTTATCGCCGGCGATACCACCGCGCCAGTGGCACCGACTGAACTGGCGGTCAGCGCGGATGGCCTGACCCTGAGCGGTAAAGGTGAGGCAGGTAGCACCATCATCGTGAAAAACGCCGCCGGTACGCAAATCGGTACTGGCATCGTTGACGCTGACGGCGCATTTACCGCGATCCTCGATACTCCGCAGAAAAATGGCGAGATCCTCAACGTCACCCTGACTGACAAGGCCGGTAACGTGTCAGCGTCTACCCCGGTGACAGCGGGCGACACTACTGCACCGGCAGCCCCTACTGAGCTTAAAGTCAGCGCGGATGGCCTGACCTTGGACGGTAAAGGTGAGGTGGGCAGCACGGTGATCGTTAAAAACGCCTTGGGTGTGCAAATCGGCACGGGTGTCGTAGGCACTGACGGCACTTTCGCCGTCACCCTCAACACGGCGCAGAAAAATGGCGAGACACTCAGCGTTACCCTGACCGACAAGGCAGGCAACGTGTCGGCGGTCACGCCAGTGATTGCAGGTGATACAACGGCACCCGACGCGCCGACTGAGCTGAAAGTGAGTCTCGATGGACTGGAGCTGACCGGTAAAGGTGAAGCGGGCAGTGTGGTCACCGTGAAAAACGCGGCGGGCGTGCAAGTCGGCACCAGCATTGTGGGCCCTGACGGCTCGTTCACCGCGATCCTCGATACCCCGCAGAAAAATGGCGAGACCCTCAACGTTACCCTGACCGACAAGGCAGGCAACGTGTCGGCGGTCGCCCCTGTGGTAGCCGTTGACACGACGGCTCCGGGTGCGCCGACTGAGCTTAAAGTGAGCGTTGATGGCCTGACCTTGAGCGGTAAAGGCGAAGTCGGCAGCACAGTGACGGTCAAAGACGCTGCGGGCGCAGTGATAGGCAGCGGGCCTGTAGGCGCTGATGGCAGTTTCGAAATCACCCTCGATGCTGCGCAGACCAATGGCGAAACCCTGAACGTCACCCTGACTGACAAGGCCGGCAACGTATCGGCAGTCACGCCAGTGATTGCAGGCGACACCACGGCACCGGCAGCGCCGACTGAGCTTAAGGTCAGCGTTGATGGTCTGGCGCTGATGGGCAAAGGCGAAACAGGCAGCGTCGTCACTGTGAAAAACGCCGCGGGCGTGCAAATCGGCACGGCTATCGTTGGGCCTGACGGTTCGTTTACCGCGATCCTCGATACCCCGCAGAAAAATGGCGAAACCCTCAACGTCACCTTGACCGATAAAGCGGGCAACGTGTCGGCGGTCACGCCAGTGATTGCGGGCGACACCACAGCACCGGCGGCGCCGACTGAGCTTAAAGTGAGTGTCGATGGCCTGGCACTGACGGGTAAAGGCGAAGCGGGTAGCACCGTCATCGTGAAAAATGCCCTGGGTGTGCAGGTCGGCACCGGCACCGTTGGCGCTGATGGCTCGTTTAGCGCAGTGCTCGATACGCCGCAGAAAAATGGCGAGCTGCTTAACGTCACTCTGACGGACAAGTCGGGCAACGTGTCGGCAGTCACGCCAGTGATTGCCGGTGACACCACCGCACCAGCGGCGCCGACCGAGCTCAAAGTGAGTGTCGATGGCTTGGCGCTGACGGGTAAAGGCGAAGCGGGCAGCATCGTCATCGTGAAAAACGCCGCCGGTGTGCAAATCGGCACCGGTATTGTTGGCGCGGACGGCTCGTTTACCGCCGTCCTTGATACCCCGCAGAAAAATGGCGAAACCCTCAACGTCGCCTTGACCGATAAGTCGGGCAACGTGTCGGCAGTCACCCCGGTGATTGCGGGCGACACCACGGCACCGGCAGCGCCGACTGAGCTTAAGGTGAGTGTCGATGGCCTGGCGCTGACCGGTAAAGGTGAAGCGGGCAGCACCGTCATTGTGAAAAACGCCCTGGGTGTGCAAGTCGGCACCGGCACCGTTGACGCTGACGGCTCGTTTAGCGCAGTGCTCGATACGCCGCAGAAAAATGGTGAGCTGCTTAACGTCACCCTGACGGACAAGGCGGGTAACGTCTCGCTGCCGACCCCGGTTGTGGCGGGCGACACCACGGCACCGGCGGCGCCGACTGACCTTGACGTGCGTGTCGATGGCCTGGCGCTGACGGGCAAAGGCGAAGTGGGCAGCACCGTTACCGTGAAAAACGCGGCAGGTGTGCAGGTTGGCACCGGCATCGTGGGTCTTGATGGCTCGTTTACCGTGATCCTGGCCCCGGCACAAAATAATGGCGAAAGCCTTAACGTCACCCTCACCGACAAGGCGGGCAACGTGTCCTTGGCGGGTGTTGTGACAGCGGGTGATACCACCGCACCGGCGGCGCCTACCGAGCTTAAAGTGAGCGCTGATGGCCTGGCGCTGACCGGTAAGGGCGAGGCGGGCAGCACGGTTATTGTGAAAAACGCCCTGGGCGTGCAAGTGGGTAGCGGCACTGTTGACGCTAACGGCGTGTTAACCGCAACGCTCGATACGCCGCAGAAAAATGGCGAAATCCTCAACGTCACTTTGACCGACAAGGCGGGCAACGTGTCCTTGCCGGGTGTGGTGGCAGCGGGTGATACCACGGCACCGGCGGCGCCCACCGAGCTTAAAGTCAGCCTCGATGGTCTGGCGCTGACCGGTAAAGGCGAAGCGGGCAGCACCGTCATCGTGAAAAACGCCGCAGGTGTGCAAGTCGGCACCGGCATCGTTGGGCTGGATGGCTCGTTTATCGCGGTCCTGGCTCCGGCACAAAAAAATGGCGAGAGCCTCAACGTTACCCTCACCGACAAGGCGGGCAACGTGTCCGTGAGCACTGCGGTTGTAGCGGGTGATACCACCGCACCGGCGGCGCCTACCGAGCTTAAAGTCAGCGTTGATGGCTTGTCGCTGACCGGTAAAGGTGAGGCGGGCAGCACGGTTATCGTTAAAAACGCTGCGGGTGTGCAAGTGGGTGCTGGCACCGTGGGTGAAGATGGCTCGTTTAGTGCGGTACTCACATCGCCGCAAAAAAATGGCGAGTTGCTTAACGTCACCCTGACCGACAAGGCCGGCAACGTGTCGCTGGCCGCCCCGGTCACTGCCGGTGACACCACCAATCCGGATGCCCCGACTAACCTGGCAGTCAGCCTTGGCGGTCTGGTGTTGACGGGTAAAGGCGAGCCTGGCGCCGCCGTGACCGTTAAAGGTCTTGGTGGGGTAACCGTCGGTACAGGGTTTGTCGGGGCGGATGGCGGCTTTGCGATTGTGCTGGTCCCGGCTCAAGGCAATGGCCAAACCCTGGATGTTCAACTCAAGGATGCTGCGGGTAACGAGTCCCCGATCGGTACTGTGATTGTGGGGGGCGCCCTGGCACCGGAAGCCCCAACCGACCTGGTGGTGAGCCTGGATGGCCTGACCCTGAGTGGCAAGGGCGAAGCAGGGTTGTCGGTGACGATCAAAAACGCTGCGGGCGTGGTGATCGGTACGGGCACTGTGGGTGTGGACGGCAACTTTGCCGTCACCCTCGACACTGCGCAAAAGAACGGTGAAACCCTTGGTGTCACCTTGACCAATAGCCTGGACCTTTCGTCTCCGTCCGTCAGCGTGGAAGCGGGCGACACCACGGCACCGGCAGCGCCAACCGGCCTGGCGGTCAGCCTTGATGGCTTGTTGCTGACCGGTAAAGGTGAAGCGGGCAGCATCGTCACCGTGAAAAACGCGGCCGGCGTGACCATTGGTACGGGCGTGGTGGGCGTTGATGGCTCGTTTAGCGCGATCCTCGATACCCCGCAAAAAAATGGCGAAACCCTCAACGTCACCCTCACCGACAAGGCGGGCAACGTCTCGGTGGCCACCCCGGTTGTTGCAGGCGACACCACGGCTCCGGCGGCGCCAACTGAGCTTAACGTCAGCGCTGATGGCTTGACCCTGACCGGCAAAGGCGAAGCAGGCAGCACCGTCACGATTAAAAACGCGGCGGGTGTGCAAGTCGGTACCGGCACCGTGGGAGCTGATGGCTCGCTGACCGCGACCCTGAGCCCGGCACAAAAAAATGGCGAAAGCCTCAACGTCACCCTCACCGACAAGGCAGGCAACGTCTCGCTGCCGACCCCGGTTGTGGCGGGCGACACCACGGCACCGGCGGCACCGACCGAGCTTAAAGTCAGCCTGGATGGCTTGTTGCTGACCGGCAAAGGCGAGGCGGGCAGTACGGTCATCGTAAAAAATGCCGCAGGCCAGCAAATCAGCACCGTTGTGGTCGGGATCGACGGCAACTTTGCCGCCGTCCTCACGCCAGCGCAAAAAAATGGCGAGACCCTCAACGTCACTCTCACCGATAAGGCAGGCAACGTCTCGGTGGTCACCCCGGTTGTGGCGGGCGACACCACGGCACCGGCAGCCCCGACTGAGCTTAAAGTCAGCGCTGATGGTCTGGCGCTGACCGGTAAGGGCGAAGCAGGCAGCACCGTCACCGTGAAAAACGCGGCGGGTGTGGCCATTGGTACTGGCGTTGTCGGGGCGGATGGTTCGTTCAGTGCGACGCTCAAAACGCCGCAGAAAAATGGCGAGTTGCTTAACGTCACACTGACCGACAAGGCCGGTAACGTCTCGCTGCCAGCCCCTGTGCTGGCGGGTGATACCACGGCGCCGGCGGCGCCAACCAACCTGTCCGTGAGCGTCGATGGTTTGGTGCTTAACGGTAAAGGCGAGCCGGGCTCAACGGTAACGGTCAAAAATGCGGCGGGTGTGGTGATCGGTGGCGGTCTTGTCGGGCTGGATGGCTCGTTTGCCGCGGTCCTCACGCTGCCACAAAAAAATGGCGAAACCCTCAGCGTCACCCAGACCGATGTGGCGGGCAACGTGTCGGTGGCGGCACCGGTGGTGGCGGGCGATACCACGGCACCGGCCGCGCCGACTGATCTGGCAGTGAGCCTCAATGGTCTGGCACTCACCGGTAAAGGCGAAGCGGGTAGCATCGTCACGGTGAAAAACGCCGCAGGCGTGCAGATTGGCACTGGCATCGTCGGGCTGGATGGCTCGTTTAGCGCCGTGCTCACCTCGCCACAAAAAAATGGCGAGACCCTCAACGTTACCCTGACCGACAAGGCAGGCAACGTGTCTGTGGCCGCGCCAGTGATTGCAGGCGACACCACGGCCCCGGCGGCGCCGACTGAACTTAAAGTCAGCCTCGATGGCCTGGCGCTGACGGGTAAAGGTGAAGCAGGCAGCATTGTCACCGTGAAAAACGCCGCAGGTGCGCAAGTGGGCACCGGTGTTGTCGGGGTTGATGGCTCGTTTACCGCGGTCCTGAACCCTCCACAGAAAAATGGCGAAACCCTCAACGTGACCCTGACCGACAAGGCGGGCAACGTGTCGGTGGCGGGTGATGTGACGGCGGGTGATACCACGGCACCGGCGGCACCGACTGACCTTAAAGTCAGCCTCGATGGCTTGTTGCTGACGGGTAAAGGCGAGGCGGGCAGCACGGTCATCGTGAAAAACGCCGCAGGCCAGCAAATCAGTACCGTTGTGGTCGGGATCGACGGCAACTTTGCCGCCGTCCTGTTAACACCGCAAAAAAATGGCGAGACCCTTAACGTCACCCTCACCGACAAGGCGGGCAACGTGTCCTTGCCGGGTACTGTAACGGCGGACGACACCACGGCGCCGGCGGCTCCGAACACCCTGGCTGTGAGCGCCGATGGTCTGTCGCTCACAGGCAAAGGTGAAGCGGGCAGCACGATCGTCGTGAAAAACGCCGCCGGTACGCAAATCGGCACCGGCGTCGTCGGGGCGGATGGCTCGTTTACCGCGACCCTCAGCCCTGCGCAAAAAAATGGCGAGAGCCTCAACGTTACCCTGACCGACAAGGCGGGCAACGTGTCCTTGCCGGGCACCGTGACGGCGGGTGACACCACGGCTCCGGCTGCCCCGACAGACCTTAAAGTCAGCCTCGATGGCTTGCTGTTGACGGGTAAAGGCGAGGCGGGCAGCACCGTCACCGTGAAAAACGCGGCGGGCCAGCAAATCGGCACTGTTGTGGTTGGCATCGACGGCAACTTTGCCGCCGTCCTGTTAACACCGCAAAAAAATGGCGAGAGCCTCAACGTTACCCTGACTGACAAGGCGGGCAACGTGTCCTTGCCGGGTACTGTGACGGCGGGCGACACCACGGCGCCGGCGGCTCCGAACACCCTGGCTGTGAGCGCGGATGGTCTGTCGCTCACGGGTAAAGGTGAAGCGGGCAGCACGGTTGTCGTGAAAAACGCCGCAGGCACGCAAGTCGGTACCGGCGTCGTCGGGGCGGATGGCTCGTTTACCGCGACCCTCAGCCCTGCACAAAAGAATGGCGAGAGCCTGAACGTCACCCTGACGGACAAGGCAGGCAACGTCTCGCTGCCGACTCCGGTTGTGGCGGGTGATACCACCGCACCGGCTGCTGCGACGGACCTTAAAGTCAGCCTCGATGGCTTGTTGCTGACGGGTAAAGGCGAGGCGGGCAGCACGGTCATCGTGAAAAACGCCGCAGGCCAGCAAATCAGCACCGTAGTGGTTGGCATCGACGGCAACTTTGCCGCCGTCCTCTTAACACCGCAAAAAAATGGCGAGACGCTCAACGTCACCCTGACGGACAAGGCAGGCAACGTCTCTGTGGCCGCGCCAGTGGTTGCCGGGGACACCACTGCACCAGTGGCGCCAACCAACCTGGTCGTCAGCGTCAATGGCCTGACCCTGACGGGTAAAGGCGAGGCGGGCAGTACCGTCACCGTGAAAAACGCGGCGGGCGTGGCCGTGGGCAGCGGCACTGTTGGCGCTGACGGTTCGTTTACCGCGACCCTCAGCCCTGCACAAAAGAATGGTGAAAGCCTCAACGTCACCCTGACCGACAAGGCTGGCAACGTCTCGTTGCCGACGCCTGTGCTGGCGGGTGATACCACGGCACCGCAGGCGCCGACTGAGCTTAAAGTCAGCCTCGATGGTTTGACGCTCACCGGTAAAGGCGAAGTGGGCAGCATCGTTACCGTGAAAAACGCGGCCGGTGCGCAAATCGGTACCGGCCTTGTCGGGGCTAACGGTTCGTTTACAGCGCTGTTGGTTGGGCCGCATAAAAACGGTGAAAGCCTCACCGTCACCCTGACCGACAAGGCCGGCAACGTTTCGGTGCCTGCGCCAGTGCTTGCAGGCGACACCACGCCACCGGCCATTGCGACCGACCTTGCGTTGAACGCAGATGGCGTGACGTTCAGCGGCAAGGGTGAAGCGGGTAGCCAGGTGACGGTTAAAGACTACTTGGGGCAGACCATCGGTACGGGCACCGTCAACGGGCAAGGTAACTTCACGGTGATCCTGAATCAGCCACGCAGCACCGGTGAAACCCTCAACGTCACCCTCAAGGATGCCGCGCAGAACGTCTCTCAGCCGGCAACCTATCTGGCGATTGACCCCGGCCTGCCGGGGACCTTGACGCCCAAAGCCTTCAACGACCTGACAACGGCTGAGATGGTGATCAAGCCGGTGACGACCAACAATCCGTTGGCTGATATGAAGGTCAATTCGGCTGTGACGATTGGCCCGATTTCGATTATCGCCAAACTTCAGGATGTGCAGACGTTCACGATCAAAGCGGGTACAACAGGCACCTTGAATCTGTCTGCTAGCCAGGGAGATTTGCTCACGCTATTGGGCGGCGGGGTTAAGGTTAAGCTGGAAGTGAGTGACGGCAAGGGCGGATGGACGCCTGTGCAGCAAGGTTCCCTGAGTGGCGGCTTGCTCGATTTGCTGGGGCTGTTTGGATCTAGCGGTAGCGGGAAAGTCGAAGGTCTGGCTGCGGGGAACTATCGCGTCACGTTTGATCTGAACCCGGCACTGGTCTCCGTGGGAGCCAGCTCAACGACCAAACTGAGTGTCACCGAGCAAAGCCTCACCGATTTCACGGCTGACGCCGGGCCAGCGATCAAAGGTAACGTGATCACCGACCTGGGCTTTGATGGCAAAACCGACGTTACGGGCACGGCCGGGCCTGCGAAGGTTCAGGTTATGGTCGACGGCAAGCTTGTCGATGCGGACATCCCGACCGGGGCTGGGACCGTGTTGCAGGGCCAATATGGTCAACTGACGATCTTTGCCAACGGCAATTACTCGTACGTGGCAAATGGCAATGCGGCCAATCTTGGCAAGGTTGATTCGTTTGAGTATCACCTGGTCAATGCGGCGGGCTCCTCAACAGCCAACTTGTATGTGCGCATTGATAGCGCAGACTCCAATTTCACGTGGAGCACAACCGACCCTTCGGCCCCCGGCGTTATTGTTCCGGTTGCTAATGATGACGTGGGTTCTGTAGCGATACAGTTGTCGCCTGAAGTCGGGCCGCAGGTTTCGTTGCAGGGCTTTGGCTATGATTTGAAGGCAGTAGGCATCTCTTTGACTGGATCAGGAACCGGTGCCGGTGGAGCCATCGTCATCGAGGCCAATACCAAGGGCGATATTGCGGTTACTGCGAAATTCTCGTCGGGATCGCAGGGGCTGGGTGGCACAACCTTGACCCTGGAAAAATTCATCAACGGGGAGTGGGCTGCAGTACCACAACAGAGCTTCTCAGCTACATCCCATACCTTTAAAGACCTGGGTGAGGGCACTTATCGGGTAACAGCGTCGACCAGCATCTTGCTTTCACTGGGCACTAAAGTGTCCATCGAGCAGAAACTCACGCCCACTTACCTGGACAAGTTTGTTGTCGGCACAGTCACTCCGGCCACCGGCAATGTGCTGTCCAGTACCTTGACCGGTCCTGACAAGCTGGGTTCTGTGCTCACGGTGATCAGTGTGCTGGACAAAGGCGTGTTCGTGAATGCCGGGGGCGAGGGCAAGGTGGTTGCGGGGGCATACGGAACGTTGACCCTGTTCGCCGATGGTAAATACACCTACACGCCGAATGCCGGCCTGACGGCGAGCAACGTGGGGCAGGTGGATCACTTCACCTACAAACTCACCTCGCCGACAGGCAATTCCGACACGGCTGAGCTGTACATCCGTCTCGACTCTCCAGACCGTCCTCAGGTCTGGGACGACGCCAACCCGGGCGCACCGGCCAAGACCGCCACGTCGTCCGCCGCACTGGCCGTGGAGGAGCATGTCGCCGCCGTCGACCACGTGGCTGCAACAGAGGGGCATACCACGGGTGAACACGGGGATCATGCGGTGGTTGCCGACACCGATTTCACTCACGTCGACAACGTTGCCGGGACCGATGGGTTGCTGTGGGAAGGGGGCGATGCTGCGATCAATCTGGCGAGCCTGATTGGCAAGGTCAGCGGCATCGATGCCATCGACCTCAACCACGTCAGCGCTGTTGATCTGACGCTGAGCCTCGAAGACCTGGTGTCCATCACCGGGCCTGAAGGGGACCGGTTGGTGATTCAGGGCGATGACAACGACAGTGTGCATTTGACCGGCAATTGGTCATCGGGAGTGGCTCAGGTTGAGAACGGTCTTGAATACGTGATCTACACTAGCGAGGAAGATAAAACCCACCAACTGTGGGTGCAGAACGGAATCAGCGTGGTTTAACCCACAACGTTTTCGCCGGGCCTTCAAAGGCCCGGTTTTGTGTACTAACGGTATTGCAATGATGGATCGTTGCGGGCTGCGAGTAACGATCCATTGTTGCGTGCACACCTGAGCCAAGGCGTGCATGTGATACCCCAATGTTGTTTCGCTGAGTGCGCCTTTTTTGCAGGCCAACACTCATCTGGGGGCTGGATTTGAGGCATAGAACGCTGGTTAAACAGTTGTCGGTTGTGGTTTGTGCCGTTGCGTTAACCCCGCTGTTGCTTGAACGGGTCATGGCCAAATCGATGTATGACGACGCCGAAAGCGTCAGCACCATCAGCCCGAGTCAATTGGGCACTAATTTACCGGGAGGGCCAATGGGCGTCAGTGCGCCGATCCCCCCGCAACGCGTTGTTCCGGGCACCCTCGACCTGACCCGCGCGGTACAAATGGTCGTGGCGTGGCACCCGGCTATCGCCGAGTCGATCGGCAAGCTGTATCAGCAACAACAGAACGTGACCATTGCCCGTTCCGGTTACTACCCGCAAATCAGCGGCGGGTTGCGCTCGGGCTACGACAGTGGCTTGAACGGCAACGGCGAAAGCCAGGCGTTTACCTTGTCGATGTCACAAATGCTCTATGACTTTGGCAAGGTGTCGAGCACCGTCGACAGCGCCCTTGCCCGCGTCAACGGCAGCCAGGCGGCGGTGTTGCTGGCGGTCGATCAGGTGACCCGGGAAACCTCGTTCTCGGTGATTGAATTGCAGCGCGCGCAAACCTTGCAGAGGCTGGCCCGCGAACAAGTGGATGGCCTGGCGGCGATTGCCGACCTGGCGCAAAAACGTAGCGACATGGGCGCCAGTACGCGTTCTGACTTGATTCAGGCGCGCTCACGGGTCGAAGCGGCAATGGCAACGCAATTGCAATTCACGGCGCAATTGAACCGCTGGCGCGGGGCATTGAGCAGCTTGCTTGGCTCACAGGCGCCGGTCAGCGTCACGCCGGGCTTTCCTGACAGCCTGGAGCACTCTTGCCAAGGCGTGGTGCCCGATGAAGCCGTCACCCCTTCGTTGTTGATCGCCCAGGCGCAGCAGGTCGATGCCGTGGCGCAAATCGCCAATGCGCGGGCCGAAGCGCTGCCCACGTTGTCCCTGGACCCGGAGCTGACTCAGTACCTGGACAGCAACGACAACAACGTTCAAAACGGCCGCGACAGAACACGCTACGGGGTGTTTCTGAACGTGAAAATGCCGATCTATCAGGGCGGTGCGATCAACGCCCGCAAAGCCTCCGCCGAACAAGCCCTGCGCACGGCGCAATACGCAAACGACGCCGCACGGCTTTCAGTGCGTCAAGGGCTGCTGGAAGCGCGGGATCAAATCTCCAGCCTCACCCAGCGCCTGTCGACCCTGGATTTTCGTGAGCGCAGCATCTCTGAAACCCGCGACCTGTATCGCCAGCAATACCTGGAGCTGGGGACCCGGCCGCTGCTTGATTTACTCAATGCCGAGCAGGAAATCCACCAGGCGCGCATGGACCGTGAAAACACCGCGTCCGACCTGCGCCGCCTGAAGATTGATTGCCTCTACAACACCGGCGGATTGCGCACAGCCTTCCATCTGGATAACAGCTCGATCCAAGGCGTGGAGATTCGACCATGAACGATACCGTGATGCTTGAGGCCGACACGCAAGCTGCCGAACAACCCGCTGAAACGGCACCTGATCACTCCGCCCCGCTGGATTATGAAGTGTGGCTGGACGCGGTCCTGCTCGTTGCCCGGCACTACCGGCTGGAGTGTTCCGCACAAAGCGTGCGCCTCGCCGTGCAATGGACAGAAGGCAAGACCGTCGAGGAGGTGGTGCGGCTGATGGCGCGTCAGGCGGGGCTTAACTGTGTGATTGTCGACTTCACCGCAACCACCCTCATGCAGCGGCAAATGCCGTTGGTGCTGCAGTTTGATGATGGTCAGGTCGGTGTCTTGCAAACCCTGGGCGACGATGACGATTTGGGCATCACCTACAGCGGTGACGCGGGCCTGCAAAGCCGTATCTCGCGACAGGAACTGATCGAGCACGCCAGCAAAATCGTGGTGCTGCGCCCCATGCGTGCGGTGCGCGATGCGCGGATCGATGACTATATAAAAACCTACGAGAAGGACTGGTTCCGAAACATCGTGCTGAGGGACTTGCGCCCGTACAGCTACGTGATGCTGGCGTCGCTGGTCACCAGCGTGCTGGGGCTGGCCGGGGTGTTGTTCTCGATGCAGGTATATGACCGGGTGATTCCGGCCGAGTCGATGCCCACTCTGTACGTGCTGTTTGGCGGCGTGGTGCTGGCGCTGGTGTTCGATTTGATGATGCGCCTGACCCGGGTACGCATCACTGACATGCTCGGCAAACGTGCCGATCTGCGCGTGTCTGATCTGGTGTTCGGCCACGCCATCCGCCTGCGCAACAGCGTGCGGCCCAAGTCCACCGGCTCGTTTATTTCGCAGATCAAAGAGCTGGAACAGGTGCGCGACCTGATCACTTCCAGCACCGCCACGGCGTTGGCAGATTTACCGTTCTTTTTGCTGTTTCTGGTGATCTTCTGGTTTATCGCCGGGCCCTTGGTGGCAATCCCCATCCTCGCGGTGGTGTTGATGGTGGTGCCGGGCCTGATGTCACAAAAGAAACTGGCGCGCATGGCCAATGAGTCGATGCGCGAAAGCTCGTTGCGCAGCGCCATGCTGGTAGAGACGATCCAGGGCCTGGACGATATCAAGTCGCTGCAAGCCGAGCAGCGCTTTCAGCAGCAGTGGAACCACTACAACGCCAGTTGCGCCGACGCTAACCTGCGGTTGCGCATGCTGACCAACTCGTTGGTGTCCTGGAGCAACACGGTGCAGGGTTCGGTGTTTGCCGTGGTCGTGGTGTTCGGCGCGCCGATGGTCATGGCCAGCGACATGACCACCGGTAGCCTGGTAGCCGCGTCGATTCTGTCGTCCCGCATGATGGCGCCTATGGCGCAGCTCACCCACGTACTCACGCGCTGGCAGCAAGCCAAAGTCGCCCTGCAAAGCCTCAACCAGATCATGCAGTTGCCGGTGGATCATGCCGATGGCAGCAAGCGGGTGCATTTACCCGTGGTGCGCGGCGATTATGTGCTCAATGAGGCAGCGTTCCAGTACTCCAGCGATTCTCCTGCGCCCGCGTTGACTGTGGCGGATATGAAGATCCAGCCGGGTGAACGTATCGCCGTCCTGGGCCGTAATGGTGCGGGCAAATCGACATTGCTTCAGGCGCTGGCCGGGATGCTCGATCTGAAGGAGGGCAGCATCAGCCTGGACGGCGTTGCCCTCGGGCACATTGACCCGGCGGACGTGCGTCGCGACGTCGGGCTGCTCACACAAAATTCCCGGCTGTTTCACGGCACCTTGCGCGACAACCTGATCCTCGGTGCGCCCCACGCCACCGACAGCGAAATCCTTAACGCGCTGGCGCTCACTGGCGCCGCAGAGTTCGTCAGCAAGTTTGCCGATGGCATGGACCACTTGATCCTTGAGGGCGGCTTGGGGCTTTCGGGCGGGCAGCGCCAGGCCTTGTTGCTGTCGCGTCTGTTTATTCGCCAGCCGCATATCGTCCTGCTGGACGAACCCACGGCGTCTTTGGATGAAGCGAGCGAGCGCAACCTGATCCAGAACCTGGACAAGTGGGCCGGTCATCGCACCTTGATTATTGCCACCCACCGGATGAGCGTCTTGAGCCTGGTCAACCGGATCATTGTCGTGGACAACGGGCGCATCGTCGTTGATGACAGCAAAGACAACGCCATCGCACGACTGTCCAAACCACAGAAAGCCGCGCAATGAACCCGCAGCCACGGACAGCGTCGCGCTCAAGGACCTTCACATGAACAATAAAACGTCCCATGGGCCAAAAGGGCCGAAGAAAATCCCGCTGCTGGCCAGCGAAGACGACAGCACTCGGCCGTATCACGATGGCGTTGACGACAGCACCGTGGTGCGGGCGACACGGGTGGTCGGCTACGTGTGCCTCATGCTGATCGCGTTTGGCGTCTGGGCTTACTTTTTTGAAGTCGATGAAGTGTCGAACGGCACCGGCAAAGTCATTCCGACCTCCCGCGAGCAGATTATTCAGTCACTGGAAGGCGGGATCATCACCGAGTTGAACGTTAGCGAGGGCGATATCGTGACGAGCGGGCAAACCCTGGCCAAGCTCGACCCGACCAAAAGTGAATCCAACTTCGATGAAAGTGCGGCCAAGTACCGGGCAGCCCTGGCCAGCGTGGTGCGCTTGCAGGCCGAGGTGAACAACAAGCCGCTGGTGTTCCCCGATGAATTGCAGGGCTACCCGGCCTTGATCCGCGCTGAAACCGACTTGTACACCACACGGCGCAAGGGCCTGGATGAATCGCTGGCGGGGGTGCGCTCTTCGTTGGCGCTGGTGCGCAGCGAGCTTGAAATTACCGAGAACCTGGCCAAGGTCGGCGCGGCCAGCAACGTCGAAGTGCTGCGCCTGAAGCGCCAGAAAGCCGAATTGGAGTTAAAACTGACCCAGGCGCGCTCCGACTACATGGTGCACGCCGGAGAGGAGATGGCCAAAGCCAACGCCGACGTCGAGACCCTGTCTTCGGTAATGCGCGGGCGCTCCGACTCCGTGACCCGCCTGACCTTGCGCTCGCCGGTCCGCGGCATCGTCAAAGACATCGAGGTTACGACCATCGGTGGCGTCATCCCGCCCAACGGCCGCCTGATGCAAATCGTGCCGATGGATGAACAGCTACTCATCGAAGCGCGCATTTCGCCACGGGACATCGCCTTTATCCACCCCGACCAGGTGGCCAAGGTCAAAATCACCGCCTACGACTACTCGATCTACGGCGGAATGGACGGCAAAGTCGTGACCATCTCCCCGGACACGATTCAGGACGAAGCCAAACCCGAGGTCTTCTACTACCGCGTGTTTATTCGTACCGATGCCGATGTGTTGAAGAACAAGGCCGGGAAAACGTTCTCGATCGTGCCGGGGATGATCGCCTCGGTCGACATCAAGACCGGGCGCAAAACCGTGCTCGACTACTTGATCAAGCCAATGAATCGCGCGCGCGAGGCGCTGCGTGAGCGGTAGGGAATCGTACTGTGACCACGGGAGCCCCAATGATATGGGGCATTCCTGGCTCAATCTGAAAACAGTCTTTTAAATAAGTAATACTATTAACCTGTGTAAAGAGTATTGATGAGTTAATGCTAAAGTATTAGTCCTATTTATATATTAAGCATGGGTTGACGAATCTAGTTTCTCCCGGTTGTTAGAGGTGTTAATCGTTTTGTTCTCATACTGATGAAGGTGGTCTCTTATTAGCTTTCTGATGACTTGCGAGATGGTCAGGTCTGTTTCTTCAGACAGGATCTCCAGCTTTTGCTTGGTCGAAGAGTCAATAAGAATGGTGAGACGCGTTGTTTTATCAGGCATTTTCTGACTCCTTGTGTCGTACGCGGTATCGACTGCCGCGTGCAGCAATATGAATACTGATCGAGACTGAACATAGTCTATTGGCGATTTAATATCACCTCTGAAGTGTCGATTCAAACGATTTTGTTTTATTGAATAAGCCGTCAATAAAGAACTTTTCAGCTGTTCATGATGGGGCGAAGGCGTTGTTTAATTGGGTGTTTAACGTGGGTTTAAAACGCGGGCCAGCCGTCATAGGGCTTCATGCTCTTTCGATATAAGCCCTATTAATTCCGGTGCTTTGATGTGTTGGCCGACTGTTAGCGATTCAAGCCAAATCGCTTCATCAGAATTTTTTGCAGCAGCCCGCTCGGCACCAGCGCGGCGAGCAGCGGCAGAGCGCGGCTGCCATTACCGTACCTCAGCAGATGGGGTGGTTTTGGGCGGTCTACGGCGTTGAGTACGGCTGTGGCGAACGCGGTGGCGGGGGTGGGGTTGTCTTGCGAGGCTTTGGCCCGTGCACGAATGCCTTCACGCATTGGCCACCATGGGGAGTTTTCGCTGATCAAGTGCTCAGCCTGATCGCTGGCATTTTTCGCAAACTGGGTGTTGATGGCGCCCGGCTGGACTTCCAGCACGCGGATACCGAACGGCGCCAACTCCATGCGCAAGGCGTCGCTCAGTGCATGGACCGCTGCTTTCGAGGCGCAGTAAGCACCGGCAAACGGGGTGACGAGTACGCCGGACACGCTGCCGATGTTCACCACCAGCCCGTGCTTGTAACGCAGTTGGGCAAACAATGCGCGGGTGACGCCAACCACTGAAAACACATTGGTTTCAAATTGCTGCTGCAGGCCTTCAACACCCCCGTCGAGCACCGGGCCCATGGCGCCGTAGCCGGCGTTATTGATCAACACGTCCAGCCCATCGGTCTCCTGGCTCAGACGTTCAGCAAGTTGCGCCAGCGCTGCCTGATCATTGACGTCCAGTTGCAGAGCGATAAACCCGGCGGCTGCCAATTGCGCGACATCGTGCGGTTTGCGGGCGCTGGCCCACACTTCGTGGCCAGCCGCCTTGAACGCATCGGCCATGGCGCGGCCGATGCCGCTGGAGCACCCGGTAATCAAAACACGGCGCATCGAAATATCCTTAATTTGAGAAGCTGCCTTGCAGGCGCTCAGCGCGAAATTCCAGGCTTGGCGCGCGATACCCGGTGCGCAGCGGCGGCATTGGCAAACAGTCTTGCCACGAGGCGCCCGCTTGCAACTCACCGGGGCCACGATAATGCGGGGCCGTGTACTGGTTGTCAGCGAGGTTGACCGTGTCATCCGGCGCGTACGCCGCGATCCGCCAGGACAATTCGCTCAACGGCACGTCATTGCTGTTGGTCAGGGTTAACTGCAGCGGGCGGTCTGCGGGGCATTGTGCCGGGTCGTAGACAATGCGCAGATCCAGCCGGGCCAATTGATCGGCCTCCCGGCTGTCTTGCCAGGCCACGCAGGCGGCCACTATTGCCAACCCGACCAGCGCTGCCAGCGACACCGGAAACGCCTTGCGCGGGTAGCGCAGCAACAGTACGAGCCAAGCAATGATGAGTAAAACGCCGACAAACATGGCTACGCCTCTACTCGGGAGCTTCGTCGCGCAAGAAAACCAGCAGATCGGGCTTTGACTGTTCAGCGCTGTAACGATAGCCCTGAGCGTCAAACTGCTTGAGATCGGCCGGGTTGTTAATGCGTTCCTTGATCACAAAACGGCTCATCATGCCGCGCGCTTTTTTAGCGTAGAAGCTGATGATTTTGTGTTGACCGTTTTTCAGGTCCTTGAATTCAGTATTGATGATGCGGGCGTTCAGGGCTGACTTTTTTACCGCCGAGAAGTACTCGTTGGAGGCCAGATTCAGCAACACGTCATCGCCTTGCTCGGCCAGCGCCTCATTCAGCCATTCGCTGATACGGGTGCCCCAGAACGCGTACAAATCCTTGCCCCGGGCATTGGCCAGTTTGGTGCCCATTTCCAGGCGGTACGGTTGCATCAAGTCCAGCGGGCGCAGCAAGCCGTAAAGCCCGGAGAGCATGCGCAGATGCGTTTGAGCGTAGTCGAAATCGGCCTCGCTGAAGTCCACCGCATTAAGGCCGGTATACACATCGCCTTTAAACGCCAGCAGCGCCTGTTTAGCGTTATCAGGGGTGAACTCCGGGGTCCAGCTGCCGAAACGGGCGGCGTTAAGGCCCGAGAGTTTGTCGGACAAATGCATCAGCTCGCCAATCTGTTGCGGGCTTAGTGTGCGCAATTGTTCGATCAACTCCTGGGAGTGATCCAGGTATTGCGGCAAGGTGAAACGCGCAGTGGCTGGCGGCGTCTCGTAGTCGAGGGTTTTAGCGGGTGAAATCACCATCAGCATGAGGTCGTCTCCTGTTAGCGTCCGGACGATTCTAGGGGGTTGAGCGGTTTGACTCCACCTATGGTGGTGATAGGCCCTGGAAAAGAGGGCGCTTGTCGTCGCTGACGAGGCACGAAGGCTGCGATAGGGGGCAGATCAAAAGATCGCGAGGCAAGCTCGCTCCTATCAAACATAAAATAAGTGGTTGATTCTAAAGGCTTTGTAGGAGCGAGCTTGCTCGCGATCTTTTGATCTAGATCTTGCTTTTGATCTTGATCTAAAAGGCCCC
>NZ_WIWK01000112.1:0-19288 GCF_009600165.1 Pseudomonas sp. FSL R10-0399 | reverse complement strand
GGGCATTCCTGCCCTGGTGGGTGCCGGTGAAGCCGTGTTGTTGCTGGCGCCGGGCACGCAATTGTTGATCGACGGCCAGCGTGGCCGCTTGCACGTGGCCCCCGATGCGGATGCCCTGCAACGCGCCCTCGATGAGCGTGACAGCCGTGAACAACGCTTGCTGGCCGCCTCGGAGTTGCGCCATCAACCCGCCGTCACCCTGGACGGGCACGCCGTTGAAGTGTTCGCCAACATCGGTGAGAGCAAAGGTGTGGCCACCGCGGTTGAGCAGGGCGCTGAAGGCATTGGCCTGTTGCGCACCGAGCTGATTTTTATGGCCCACCCGCAGGCGCCGGACGAAGCGACCCAGGAAGCCGAGTACCGCCGTGTGCTGGACGACCTGCATGGGCGACCTTTGGTAGTGCGCACGTTGGACGTGGGTGGCGACAAACCCCTGCCATACTGGCCTATCGAGAAAGAAGAAAACCCGTTTTTGGGGGTGCGCGGCATTCGTCTGACGTTGCAGCGCCCGCAGATTATGGAAAGCCAATTGCGCGCGCTGTTGCGCTCGGCTGACAACCGCCCGCTGCGCATCATGTTCCCGATGGTCGGCAGCGTGGCTGAATGGCGTGCGGCGCGGGACATGACTGAGCGTCTGCGTCTGGAAATCCCGGTGGCTGACTTGCAGTTGGGGATCATGGTCGAAGTGCCTTCTGCCGCCTTGCTGGCGCCGGTACTGGCCAAGGAAGTCGACTTTTTCAGTGTCGGCACCAACGACCTGACGCAATACACGCTGGCCATCGACCGTGGTCACCCGACCTTGTCGGCACAAGCCGATGGCTTGCACCCGGCAGTGCTGCAACTGATCGACATCACCGTTCGCGCCGCCCATGCCCATGGCAAATGGGTGGGTGTGTGCGGTGAATTGGCGGCCGACCCATTGGCGGTGCCAGTGCTGGTGGGCATGGGTGTGGATGAACTCAGCGTCTCGGCCCGCAGCATCCCTGAAGTTAAAGCACGAGTACGTGAGTTGAACATGGAACGTCTTAAAACACTGGCCGAACAGGCCCTGAGCGTCGGCAGCCCGGACGAAGTCCGCGCATTGGTAGAGGCCCTGTAATGGCCAGAATTCTCACCATCACCCTTAACCCGGCGCTGGACTTGACCGTGCGCGTGCCGCACCTGGAACCCGGTGAAGTCAATCGCAGCCAGGCCTTGCTCAGCCATGCGGCGGGCAAGGGCCTCAACGTGGCGCAAGTGCTGGCCGACCTTGGCCACTCGCTGACCGTCAGCGGCTTTCTGGGCGAAGACAATCAGCAAGCCTTCAACGCGCTGTTTGCGCGCCGTGGTTTTGCCGACGCGTTTATCCGCGTGCCGGGCGAAACTCGCAGCAACATCAAGCTTGCCGAAGACGATGGCCGCGTCACGGACATCAATGGCCCTGGCCCGCACGTGAACGATCTGGCGCAACACGCCTTGCTCGACAAACTCGACCACATTGCCGCCAGCCATGATGCGGTGGTGGTGGCGGGCAGCTTGCCACGTGGCGTCAGCGCGCAGTGGTTGCGCGAATTGGTGCTGCGCCTCAAAGCCTTGGGCTGCAAAGTGATTTTGGACACCAGTGGTGAAGCCTTGAAAGAAGGCTTGCGTGCAGGCCCGTGGCTGGTCAAACCGAATGCCGAAGAACTCAGTGAAGCGCTGGGCCACCCGGTCAGCAGCGTGGCATCGCAAGTCGCAGCTGCCACCGAGTTACAGACCCTGGGGATTTCCCATGTGGTGATTTCTCACGGGGCTGACGGCGTGAACTGGTTCAGCCGCGGGACTCAACCCTTGCAGGCGCTGCCACCCAAAGTGCGTGTGGCAAGTACGGTCGGTGCGGGTGATTCGCTGCTGGCGGGCATGGTGCACGGCCTGATCAGCGGCCACAGCCCGGAACAGACCCTGCGCAGCGCAACCGCGATTGCGGCAATGGCGGTCACCCAGATCGGTTTTGGAATCAGCGATGCGCTGCAGTTAGTGACGCTCGAAAGCGGCGTCAACGTCCGCGCCTTGGCACAAGAATAAGAGGAATACACATGAAATTAGCCATTGTGACGGGCTGCCCCAACGGCATGGTGACCAGCGTGCTGTGTGCCCGCTTGCTCGATGCCGCCGCGCAGCGTCAGGGCTGGAGCACCAGCGTAGAAGTGCATGACCCCAAGCACCCGGAACGTCAGTTGTCCAAGGCGACAATCGACGAAGCCGAGTGGGTGCTGGTGGTCAGCAGCACGCCGTTGGACATGCAGCGTTTTATTGGCAAACGGGTTTTCCAGAGCAGCCCGGCCCAGGCTCTGCAAGATGTTGAAGCCGTGTTGCTGCGTGGCGTCAACGAAGCCCAGGTGTACACCGCCCCCAGCGTTGAGGCTGAGGTTACCGAGCAGGCCCACGCGCCTAAAATTGTTGCCGTGACCGCCTGCCCGACGGGCGTGGCGCACACCTTTATGGCGGCAGAAGCCTTGCAACAGGCGGCCAAGCGCTTGGGCTACGACTTGCAGGTCGAGACCCAAGGCTCGGTTGGCGCCCGCAACCCGTTGAGTGCCCAGGCCATCAGCGACGCGGACGTGGTGCTGTTGGCGGCTGATATTGAAGTCCCGACTGAGCGTTTTGCGGGCAAGAAAATCTACCGCTGCGGCACCGGTATTGCGCTTAAACAGGCTGAAGCCACGCTGAAAAAAGCCCTGGCCGAAGGTCGGCAAGAGAGCGCGGCAACCGGCGGTGCGGCACCGGCCAAGCAAGAGAAAACCGGCGTTTACAAACACCTGCTGACTGGCGTGTCGTTCATGCTGCCGATGGTGGTGGCGGGCGGCTTGCTGATCGCGTTGTCCTTTGTGTTTGGCATTACCGCTTATAAAGAACCGGGCACCCTGGCTGCGGCGCTGATGCAAATCGGCGGGGATGCGGCCTTTAAATTGATGGTGCCGTTGCTGGCGGGTTACATCGCCTACTCGATTGCCGACCGTCCAGGCCTGGCGCCGGGGATGATTGGCGGCTTGTTGGCGAGCACCTTGGGGGCTGGTTTTATTGGCGGGATCATTGCCGGTTTTATTGCCGGTTACTGCGCCAAGGCGATCAGCCGTTATGCGCGGTTGCCGCAAAGCCTTGAAGCGCTGAAGCCGATTTTGATCATCCCGTTGTTTGCCAGCTTGTTCACCGGGCTGGTGATGATCTACGTGGTCGGCAAGCCGGTGGCCGGCATGCTCGAAGGCCTGACGCATTTTCTCGACAGCATGGGCACCACCAACGCGATCCTGTTGGGCGTGTTGCTGGGCGGCATGATGTGTGTCGACCTGGGCGGGCCGATCAACAAAGCGGCGTATGCGTTTTCGGTCGGTTTGCTGGCCTCGCAAAGTTATGCACCGATGGCTGCGACCATGGCGGCGGGCATGGTGCCGCCGATTGGGTTAGGCATCGCGACCCTGATTGCACGTCGCAAATTCGCCCAGACCGAGCGTGAAGCGGGCAAGGCGGCGATGGTGCTGGGGCTGTGCTTTATCTCGGAAGGCGCGATCCCGTTTGCGGCCAAAGACCCGCTGCGGGTGATCCCGGCAAGCGTCGTGGGCGGTGCGCTGACGGGGGCGTTGTCGATGTACTTCGGCTGCAAACTGATGGCGCCGCACGGCGGGTTGTTCGTGCTGTTGATCCCGAATGCCATCAACCACGCGTTGCTGTACTTGCTGGCGATCGTGGCCGGTAGCCTGGTGACCGCAGTGGTCTACGCCCTGATCAAACGCCCGGAGCCCGTGGACATGGCGCTGGAAACGGCCAAGGCTTAAGGCAGAGGTTCAATTCGAGCGCTGTAGGAGCGAGCTTGTCTCGCGATCTTTTAAAAGATCAAAAGATCGCGAGGCAAGCTCGCTCCTACAGAATGAACAGTATTTTCCGTAAGAAATTTCTTTAATATCCTTCGATTGCATCATTGATTGGTTATTTGCCTAGTTTTGTAAAACAGGCGTTTTTTAATGCCTGTTTTACTTAAAGGAACCAGTTATGAGTAGTTATGCAGGTAGAAGCAGTTTAAAAAGATCTGCTATCAACTCTATCGGCAGCGCGTTATTTATTCTGCTGGGCGCTGTAGCCCCCGCGTATGGCGCAGCGCTTTGCAACGGCGGCCCGGCGCTGCTGGGCGGGGTGGCGTGTGACATGTTACCGATTGGTGGCGGCTCGGCGTTGTGTCTGTTTATCGGTGTGGATAAAAATGCCAATGGCAGAGTTGAGGGAGGAACTTCGGATACTTGCATCTTGATTGATGCAAACAATAAACAACACCCTGGCTACAGTTGTACCCTGGCGTGTCAAAACACAAACGGTTGCTCCAGGCCGCAGTGTTTGTCTTTAAAAAAATCAGGCAGTAAATAAAAAGGATTCGGTTCACAAACACCGCCCTGATACTAATCAGGGCGGTGTTTATCGATCAATAAACATCCCGGCGATAACGCCCTTGTTCGATCAGCTGTTGCACCGCATCAGCCCCGAGCAGGTCGATCAGCGTTTGATCCACGCCCGCTGCCATGCCGTTCAGGCTGCCGCAGATGTAAATGGCCGCACCGTCTGCCAGCCAACGACGCAGTTCATCGGCGGCCTCGTGCAGCCTGTCTTGCACATACACCTTGTGCGCCTGGTCCCGCGAGAAGGCCAGGTCCAGTCGGGCCAACTCGCCACTGGCCAACCATCCTTGCAGTTCGTCACGGCAGTAGAAGTCGTGCGCAGCATTGCGTTCGCCAAACAATAACCAGTTTGGCTGCTGACCCTGGGCGATTCGGGCCTTGAGCAAACTGCGCAGCCCGGCAAGCCCGGTGCCGTTACCCAGCAAGATCAGCGGGCAAGGTTCGGCAGGCAGGTGGAAGCCGCTGTTGCGCCGCAGCCGCAGGCTGATCGCCGCGCCCAGTGGTGCGTGTTCGGTCAGCCAACCTGACCCCAGGCCCAGGCTGCCATCGGGATGGCGCTCCTGGCGCACGATCAGTTGCAGCACGCCGTCCTGGGGGATGGAGGCAATCGAGTATTCGCGCATGTTCAACGGGATCAGGGCGTCGACCAGCGCCTGAGCGTGGAGGCCGACCAAGTGCCCGCGATTCTCTGGCAATTGGCGGCTGGCCAACGCTTGAGCGAGGGTTTCTTGCAGGCCGTCCAGGTGCACCAGTGTGTGTGCCGACAAGCCCAGCCCGTCGAGCAGGTGTTCAACCGCCCAGGTCGACTGCCTTGGCATTACTTCAACCAGGTCACCTGCTTGCCAGGTAAAGCTGGCGTCAGGCGCGCTGAGGCCTAGCAGGTAAACCCCGGAACCGCTGCTGTCAGGGTTAAGCAGTTGTCGCTGCTCAAGGGTCCAGTTGTTGTAGCTCGGCGCTTGCCAGTTGGCGCCGGGCACAGCGCCTGTAAGCTGGCTGAGGTGCACTTGCCAGTGATGCAGGGCTTCGGGGTCGCCACTGTCGACCTGCACCGGGCTGAACAACGATTGCGCCCCACGCTCGGTCAGCCATTGCTGGATACGGGTGGCAAAGCCGCAGAAGTGCGGGTACTGGCGATCACCCAAGGCCAGTACCGAGTACTTGAGGGCGCTGAGGCCAAGCGGTTGGCCGAGGATTTTGCGTTCAAAGCCGCGCGCGCTGTCCGGGGCTTCGCCATCGCCAAAGGTGCTGACCACAAACAAGGCATTGCTGGTCTGCTGCAAGTCTTCTTCGCTGACGGCGGCCAATGGCTGGACGCGCACCGGCAAGCCCGCCGCCTGCAATTGCCCGGCGGTTTGCCAGGCCAGTTGCTCGGCAAAACCGCTTTGGCTGGCAAAGCCGATCAGCCAGGACGGCGCATCGATCTGGGTGTCGCTAAAGCCCTGTCGCGCCTGTTTGACCTGACGCTTTTTGCGCCGACGGTCCAGGTACAGCAACCAGCCGGTAATAAAGAACAGCGGCATGGTCAGGGACGCAACGGTGACCAGCACACGCCCGGTGATGCCCCAGTAGCTGCCGGTGTGCAGGGCGTAGATGCTGGTCAGCAGTTGCGCCTTGTAGCTTTTATCGTCATAGCGATCAACGCGCTTCACCACGCCGGTGGCCGGGTCGAGGGTGATCTGGTTGAACGCGCGCTCATGGGGCGAGGTTTTCAATAGATAGAAAACCGTAGCGGGCAGGCCAGCACCAGGCGGCATGCGCACGTTATACACGCTCAGGTCGGGCCCGGCGGCTTTCTGGATACTGGCCCAGATTGCGTCGTAATCGGCAACCAAGGGGGCGACTCCGGGCGCGGATGGGCCGCCACGTCCACCTTTGCGTTGCTCGGCATTCGGGCTGTCGGAGAAGAGTTTTTGCAGGCCTTTGTTGTACCACTCGTAGGACCAGGACAAGCCGGTCAGGGCGACCAACAGGTAAAAGATCAAGCACCAGGTGCCGGCCACCGCGTGCAGGTCCCAGTTGAAGCTGCGGCCTTTTTTCGCCCAGTCCAGGGTCAGCCAGGCGCGCCAGTTCAATGCCTTGCGCGGCCAGCGCAGGTACAAGCCCGACAGGCAGAAAAACAGCAGCATCAAGGTGCAGGCCCCGGTGATCTGGCGGCCGGTGTCACCGATGGCCAGAAAACGGTGCAGTTGCAGCATCAGGTTGAAAAAGCCCAGGCCCGAGACGTCGCCCTGGTAGTCGCCGGTGTACGGGTCGACATAGCGCAATTGGCCACGGCGTTCACCCGGCGGCGGGGTGAAAAAAATGCGCGAGGCGCTCTCGGTGTCAATGCCGCCCCAAATCATGGCCACTTGTTTGCCTTCGGTGGCCTCGACTTTACGCACCAGTTCGGCAGGCGGCAGCACGCCGCTGTCGAGCTTCTGGACCTTGAGCACGGTCGGATTGAGCCAGTCCAGTATCTCGTCCTGAAACGACACGGTCGCGCCTGTGATGCCCATCAGAGCCAGGACCAGCCCTGCGGTTATTCCAAAAAACCAGTGCAGCTGGAACAGGGTTTTCTTAAACACGACGGCCGCCTTGCTCGCTCAATGTGTTGCGTCACCGCGCATTATGCCGTGACACAGTTGTTTACACGCAAATGCCCCGGCCATGGTTGGGTCGGGGCACTGGTTGTCGCTGTGGGCTGGCCCACAGTGGCTTGCGCGCTTAGAAGTGGAAGCTGGTAGTCAACAAGGCTGTACGGCCTGCCGCCTGATTGGCGAAGTGTGCCGCATACGCTTTGTCGTAGTACGTTTTGTCCGTCAGGTTTTGCACGTTCAGTTGCAGGTCGATGTTTTTGGTCAGCTTGTAGCTGGCCATCGCATCGTAGCGAGTGTAGGACGGCACATAAACGGTGTTCGCCGTGTCGCCATAGACTGCGTCGACATAGAACGCACCGCCGCCAATGGTCAGCTTCGGCATGACTTCATAAGTGGTCCACAGGCTGAAGCTGTTTTTCGGCGTGTTCGGCATTTCGTTGCCTTTGTCCGACACTGCAGCCGTGTTCACGCTGCCGTTACGGTTGGCTTTCATGCCCGGATCAACCAGCTCGCTTTTCAGGTAGCTGTAGCCTGCAAACACTTGCCACTTGTCTGTGATTTTGCCGCTGGCCGACAGTTCGATACCGTCAACACGGGATTTACCGGCGTTTTCATAGGTGTACGAGTCGGTCAGGACACGGGTGTTTTTCTTCTCGGTACGGAACACCGCAGCGGTCAGGGACAGACGGTCCTGGAACACATCCCACTTGGTGCCCAGTTCGTAGTTAACGGTTTCTTCAGGCTTCAGGTCGCTGGTGATGATGCTGCCCGGCGTGACCAGGCCATTACCTTCGACGCCTTCACCGACGATGCCGCCTGGCGGTGTGGCCGATGTGGCGTAGGACAGGTAAACGCTGCCGTTATCCAGTGGTTTCCAGACCAGACCGGTCTGCCAGTTGAAGAAGTTGCTGTCGTTTTTGGCTTTGGTACGGCCCGTCGCGGCGTTGGTGTTCGCCGTGGTATCAAACTGGTCGTAGCGCAGGCCGGCGTTCAGCAGCCATTGCGGGTCGAGTTCGAGGGTGTCAAACACGTAGGCAGCTTTGGTCACGCCCACGGTGTTGGTGCCGTAGTAGTTGCGCGCTTCGGTACCGGTCCACTCGTCACTCGGGTTCGGGTGGGACAGCGAGGTGCACTGGCCGCCGCTGTTGCCGACTTTGTCCGGGGTGCAATTAGGGTTGCTGTTCGGCGTCACGGTGTAGCCGCTGGCGCGGGTTTCTTCGCGAGTGAACTCAACACCGGTGGAGTAGGTGTTCTTGAAGCCCGCCAGGTTGAAGTTACCGTACAGGTCAGTCTGGTTGGTGGTGGTCTGGGTCGTCGACACACGGGTGTTGGCGCGGCGCCAAACGGTGCCGTACTGGTTCACGTTGTGCTGGCTGTCGTCTGGCTGGGTCAGGATGTAGTCCTGGCCGGTGTTGCCGTGACGGAAGGTGTTCTTCACGGTCATCGAATCGTTGAAGTCGTGTTCGAACGTGATGGTGCTGATGTCGACACGGGTCTTGCGGAAATCGCGGTCTTTGAGGCCGTAGAAGTTATTGCTGTTGCCGCCGTCGTCCGGTTTGTCGTGTACGTGCGCGGCGGTTTTAGACGCGCTGCCGTAGCCGTAAGGAATGCCCGAATCTGGCAGGTCGTCGCTTTTGAGGTGGTAGTAGCTGAGGTTCAGACGGGTGTCGGTGCCCAGGCCGAAGGTCAGCGAGGGAGCGATGCCCCAGCGGTCGTAGTTGACCGAATCACGGCCCGCGACGTTTTGCTCGTGGCTCATCAGGTTCAGACGGAACGCGGCGGTGTCTAGGAACTGACGGTTGATGTCGACGGTGTAGCGGCGGGTCTGGTCTGAGCCGTAGGTGAAGCCACCGTTGAGGAAGTCGCCCAGTTTTGGGGTCTTGCTCACCAGGTTCAAGCTACCGCCCGCCGAGCCGCGGCCACCGAAAGACGAGTTCGGGCCTTTGCTGACTTCGATTGATTCGATGTCAAAAATTTCGCGGGTTTGCCCGCCTGCGTCGCGCACGCCATCCAGGTAGGTATCGCCCTGGGCGTCAAAGCCACGAATAAAAGGACGGTCGCCTTGTGGGTTGCCGCCTTCGCCGGCGCCAAATGTCACACCCGGTACGGTGCGCAGGGCGTCTTGCAGCGAGGTGGCGGCGGTGTCTTGCAGCACTTGCTGCGGAATGACGGTGACCGAGCGCGGCGTGTCGACCAGCGGCGCGGTGTACTTCTGGGAGCTGGCTTTTTCTGTCTGGTACGACTGCTGGGTCTGCTCACCGGTAACGGTGGTTGCACCCAAAGAAATACTGTTGCCCTGCGCTGGCTTTTCGGTGCTTTCAGCGGCCTGGGCCATCTGGTTGGCAGAGGTTGCCGTGAGCGCTACACCAATGGCCGAAACCAATAAACGCGGTGAATTGGCAGGTATTTTTATACGTTGGCGTGACATGTGAAGATCCCTCCCCCCGGAATTTGAGGGCGGAATATAGTGCAAACAATTCCTCCTAACAATTGAGAGGGATTACTATTCGCGCTAAATTTACATTCTTTACAATTTGCCGTTACGGGTTTTGCAAGGCTATTCGTCTCCCGACTTTTTAACAAAGTTTTACACGATCAATAAGAATCAATACCATTGGCACCCTTCTCTTGTTCAGGTATCGCGCCATGCTGCTGCACATTCCCGGCTTGTTCTCCCGTGAAGAAGTCCAGCGCATCCGTGAGGCGTTGATAGCGACAGAGTGGGCCGACGGCAAAATCACCGCCGGGTATCAGTCCGCCAAAGCCAAGCACAACTTGCAATTGCCCGAAGGTCACCCGCTGGCCAAGGAAATCGGCGCGGCGATGATTGAGCGCTTGTGGCAAAACCCGTTGTTCATGTCGGCGGCCTTGCCGCACAAAGTGTTCCCGCCGCTGATCAACTGCTACACCGGGGGCGGAAGTTTCGACTTTCATATCGACAACGCGGTGCGCCAGCCCAAGGGCAGCCCGGAGCGGGTGCGCACGGACCTGTCGGCTACCCTGTTTTTCAGTGACCCGCAGGACTACGACGGCGGGGAGCTGGTGATCCAGGACACCTACGGTGTGCAGCAGGTCAAGTTCCCGGCGGGGGATATGGTGCTGTACCCCGGCACCAGTTTGCACAAGGTCAACGCGGTGACCCGCGGCGCCCGTTTTGCCTCGTTTTTCTGGACCCAAAGCCTGGTCCGTGAAGACAGCCAGCGCACCTTGCTGTTCGAGATGGACAACGCCATTCAGCAATTGACACGCGATGTGCCCGATCACCCGTCACTGATTCAACTCACCGGCACCTACCACAACCTGTTGCGCCGCTGGGTTGAGGTGTAAGCCATGAGCTTTCAATTACGCCGCGAAGAACTGCTCAGCGGCGAGCAACTACAAAGCATGCTCGCCGAGAACCCGGCCCGTGCCGCACAAGCCATTTTGATGGCTGCCAAGCAAGGCATTCTTGAAGGACAAGCGCTGCTCGGCCAGATCCTGCTGGAAGGGCAGGGTATTGAGCGCGATGTGCCGCTGGCCTTTCGCTGGTTCGCCATTGCCGCCAACGGCGGGCACTTGATGGCGCGCAACATGCTCGGGCGCTGCCTTGAACATGGCTGGGGATGCGAGCTGGATGAGCGCGCGGCCGCCAGCCATTACCGCCTGGCAGCTCAGGGCGGGCTCGATTGGGGGCTGTACAACTACGCTAACTTGCTGGCGACCGGGCGCGGTGTGGTGCAAGACCAGTACGCAGCGTTTGCGCTATACCGCGAAGCCGCGTATTTGGGCCACGCCAAGTCAATGAACTTGCTGGGTCGCTACCTTGAAGACGGTCGTTATTGCCCGGCAGACCCGCAGGCCGCGCGCCAATGGTATGAACGCTCCGCCCATGCCGGTGATTTTCGCGGGCAATTCAGCCACGCTGCCGTGCTGGCCGAGCGCGGTGATGTAGAGGGTGCTCTGGTCTGGCTGGAGCGTGCCCAGGCCATCGGCAACCTGAAGTTTTTGCGGGTCAGCCGCACCGCGTTGCTTGAAGCCAAAGAGCCGGCCATTCGGGCCATGGGTGAGGTGTATCAAGCGCGAATCAACACCTTGCAGCAGGCGGTGTGACACCCATCGGCGGCGCCGTCAGGCCATAAAAAAACCTCCCCGGAGGCCAATCCAGGGAGGTTTTTCTGTAAGGCTTACAGGTAGAACGACTTCAGTGGCGGGAAGCCATTGAACTCAACAGCGCTGTAGCTGGTGGTGTAGGCGCCGGTCGACAACCAGTACAGGCGATCACCGATGGCCAGGTTGAGTGGCAGGCCGTATTTGTAGTTTTCGTACATGATGTCGGCGCTGTCGCAGGTAGGACCGGCGATGACCACTTCTTCCATTTCGCCTTTCTTTTCAGTCCAGATCGGGAACTTGATGGCTTCGTCCATGGTTTCGATCAAACCAGAGAATTTGCCGACATCGGTGTACACCCAACGCTCAACAGCGGTGCGCGACTTGCGGGCGACCAAGACCACTTCACTGACCAGAATCCCGGCGTTGGCGATCAACGAACGGCCCGGCTCCAGAATGATTTCTGGCAGGTCGTCACCAAAGTCTTCTTTCAGGAAGCGAATAATTTCTTCGGCGTAGGTTTCCAGGCTGTTGGTACGGGTGATGTAGTTGGCCGGGAAGCCGCCACCCATGTTGATCAGCTTGAGCACGATGCCGTCTTCTTCTTTGAGGCGCTCGAAGATCACTTTTACTTTGGCGATGGCCGCGTCCCACACGCTGATGTCGCGCTGCTGCGAACCCACGTGGAACGAAATACCGTAAGGCACCAGGCCCAGGTCGCGGGCCAGGATCAGCAGGTCCATGGCCATGTCGGTCTGGCAGCCGAACTTGCGCGACAGCGGCCAGTCAGCCGTGGTCGAGCCTTCAGTGAGGATGCGCACGTAGACTTTGGAGCCCGGTGCGGCCTTGGCAATGTTGCGCAGGTCGGCTTCGGAGTCGGTCGAAAACAGGCGCACGCCTTTTTCGTAGAAGTAGCGAATGTCTTTGGATTTTTTGATGGTATTGCCGTAGCTGATGCGATCCGGGGTCACGCCCTGGGCCATCACTTTGTCCAGCTCGTAAATCGAAGCGATGTCGAAGCTCGAGCCTTTGTCGCGCAACAGGTTGATGATTTCAACGGCCGGGTTGGCCTTGACCGCGTAGTACACCTTGGCGAATTCGAAACCTGCACGCAGGTCGTCGTAAGCCTGGCTGATCATGGCGGTGTCGATCACCACGAACGGGGTTTCTTGGGTGTCAGCGAACGCCTTCATTTTTTGGAAGGTTTCGCGCGCGAAATATTCTTCGACCTGAATCGACATACGTAGGGACTCCTAGTGGCAAACGTCATAAATCAATGGGTGCAAATGAACATCCTCCGTATCCCCACTTTGGTTCGCCTACTTCCCAAGGCATGTCCGCCGAAAGCTTGCTCTCTCGTCGTCAGTACTTGAGCCGGATGGATCGTTTCCAGCATGGATGTTCGGCGCGAACTTTAGGGCGTGACTGCGCTGAGATCAACTAAAAATGTCGCATTTTTATAAGCCTTCGTCGGGTCGCCAAAGTGAGCTATTTAAGTAACCGACCTTGATGACGGTGTGATGTTCCCACCGTGGCTTTTTTGCCCGTTGCCCAATAGGCGAAGCCCGCCATAGGGCGGGCTTCGGTAGTTGCACATTGAAGCGTGGCTTACCTGGGGGGAAGGATCGGGCCAGACCTCAAAATGCAGTACTCAGGGTCAACGACAGGCTGCGCGGATCACCATAAATGGCGCCTGCATAGAAGCCGTATCGGGTGTAGTAGGTTTTGTCGAAGAGGTTGTTGGCATTCAGGGTCACGGCCGTGTCATCGGTAAGGTCGTATTTGGCCATTGCGCTCCAGATGGCATAACCCGCCCAGGTCACGTCGGTAGGGCCGCGGCTCACACCGTTGGTGGGAATGCCTGCCGGGGTGGACGTGGCGCGAATGCTGGTTTGCGCGGTGACGCCGGTGCCCACGGTCAGGCGATCAAGTGCACCCGACAAGCGATAGGTGGTCGAGGCCTTGAACAAGTGCGACGGGTCACTTTGGCCGTCGGCGTTGAGACGGCGGAAGTGCAGGTAGGTGTAGCCACCGTAGACATTCCAGTTGGGCGTCAATGCGCCGGAGACTTCGAGGTCGATACCTTCGGTCTCTACGCCAGTGCCCGTGGTGTATGCCTGGTTACCGGTGGGCGTGGTATTGGCGCCATCGGTCACCGCCTTGTTTTCCTGGCGGGTCAGGAAGTAGGCCGCTTGCGCATTGACCTGGCCGTCGAACCATTCACCTTTAATACCGGTTTCGTAGCTCTGACCGCGAATCGGCTCGATCTTGTTGCCGTTGGCGTTTTCTTCGCTTTGCGGGCTGAAGATGTCGGTGTAGCTGGCGTACAGCGAGTAGGTGTCGTTGAGGTCATACACCGCGCCCAGGTAAGGCGTGACGATGCCGTTTTGCTGTTGATTGCTGCGCGCACCGTTAGTCGACAACGTGGTGCTGCTGTAATCGCTGATGCGCGCGCCGAGGATTACCGACAACGGGTCGGTAATGCTCAGGCGGGTGGCCGCATACATGCCTTGCAGGCGGGTGGTGGTTTTGGTGTGCAGGCCGGTTTTGTAGGCGTTGATCCGGTAGTCGCTGTCCACCCCGTTGTGCCAGTCGGTAATCGGGAAGCCGTTGTTGGCGCGGAACTGGCAGCCCAATGCGCTGGCGCTGGTGCGGTCATCGCTGACCATGTTGCAACGGTACTGCGGCGACCAGGCAACGGTGCGGCTGTCGTTATAGCCGAACATGGCCTGATGGGTACGGCCGAACAGGCTGAATGGGCCGGTTACATCGACTTGTGCCGATTGCTGGGTGGTGTCGGTGGAGCTGTGCAAACCATTGAGCACGGCGCCGGTGCCATCCTGGTTCCAGTAGCCGCCGAATGCGCCGCCGCCTTTGGAGTTAACCTTGGCCAGTCCACGGTGATTCAAGGCTTCAGTGGTGCTTTGCGAGGCTTTGACGTTGAGCGTCCAGTCATTGTCAAAACGATGCTCTAGCGAGCCGAACGCCGTACGCGTGGTGTATTCGCCAAAACTCCAGCTCGGCACCACGTTGGTGCTGCGCGGCAAGTGGGTTTTACTGCCATCGCCGTACCAGATCGGGATGTTCGCGCCCCAACCGCCGCCGACGTTCTTGTAGTACTCGTATTGATAGCCGGCGCCCAGGGTTGTGGCGTCGGTCAGGTCAAATTCAAAGTTGGCCAGCGCGGCCCGCGAACGGTCGGACTGATGGTCGCGGAAAGAGTTGGAGTCTTCTTGGGTCATGACCAGGCGCGAGCGCAAGCGGCCATCTTCTGACAAGGGCACGTTGAGGTCAGCGCCCAGGCGCCGTTTGTCCCAGCTGCCATAGGTGGCGTAAGCACGGCCGCCAAACTCGAAACCGGGGCGTTTGCGCATCAGGTTGACGGTGGCCGACGGATCGCCGGTGCCGCCCAGCAGGCCATTGGCGCCGCGAACGATGTCGATACGTTCGTACATGTCCATGTTCAGCGAGTTGCCGGCGCCGCTGAAGTCCGAGCCGCCCGGGAACTGCAGGCCGTCGGTTTTCCAGTTGGTAATCGGATAGCCGCGTGCCCGGTACTCGGTGCGCCCGCCCACTTCCGACTTGCTCATGGTGATGCCGGGTGCACTGTCCAGCGCTTGCTCGATATTGGTGATCTGGCGGTCGGCCATTTGTTCCTGGGTGATGGTGGTGACCGACTGCGGCGTCTGGCGCGGGGTGAGTTTCATGCCCGTCGAGCTGGTGGTGCTCTTGACGGTGTAACCCAGTTGGCCGCTGCTTTCATCGGCGGTGGGCTGGGTGCCCTGGACATTCAGGGTGTCGAGTTCCAGCGACGCGGCGCCAACCTGTTGGCTGGCCATGCCGAGCATTGCACTGATGCCCATGGCGACCATGATTGCGACAGGGCTGCGGGGTGCTGAAAGGCGAGAAGGGGTGCTTAACATCAATGGTCGTGCTGAGAGGTCCGTCATCATGCCCTGCGTTGTCATTGGTAATACTTCGTATTTGCAGATAATGTTTGGTAGCATTTTAGGCATCGCGCCGTCAGGCACTATTACGGATATGTGTGGGTATGTAATGGAATGTAATGAGCAGTACGTTTTGCCCACCCCCAAATTCCTCGCGGCCGCCAAGACGCTGTTGGTGGTGGATGACGACGATGAAATCCGCGAGTTGTTGTGCGACTACCTGAGTGAGAACGGCGATCAGGTGCTGGCCGCCGCCGATGGCCTGGAGATGTGGGCGCACCTTGAGCGCCAGGCTGTCGATCTGGTGGTGCTGGACGTCATGCTGCCGGGCGAAGACGGCCTCAGCCTGTGCCGCCAGTTGCAGTCGCGCCCCGGCCTGAGCGTGATCATGCTGTCGGCCAAAGGCTCAGCGCTGGATCGCATCATTGGCCTGGAGGTGGGCGCCGATGATTACTTGACCAAGCCTTTCGAGCCCCGTGAGCTGGTGGCCAGAATCAAGGCGGTGATGCGCCGGCAAATACGGGCCGAGCCCGTCGTGGATCGCCCGGTCACCACCCAGCGCGAGTTCGCCGGTTATCGTCTCGATGATGTAAAGCGCCTGCTGCACACCCCGGATGGACAGGCCCTGACCTTGCCGCGCTCCGATTTCAGGGTGTTGCGTGATTTGCTCCAGGCCCGTGAGCAGGTGCTGTCCCGCGATCAATTAACGCTGAGTGCAATGGGCCGTGAATACGCGCCCGACGATCGCTCGATCGACATGTGCATCAGCCGCCTGCGCCAGCATTTCAAGGACGGGCCCGTGCAGATCGTGACCGTGCGCAATGAAGGCTACCTGTTGAGCGTCTCCAGCCCTGAAGCGGCGGTTTAGCCCGGTGCGCGACCTGCTGTTGAAGGGGTTGAGGCGCCTGTGGCCGAAAACCTTGTTTGGCCAACTGACGCTGATTCTGGTCAGCGGCACGCTGGCCATTCAATTGTTGTCGAGCAGCATCTGGTTCGACGTGCGTTATGCACAGGTGCTCGAAGCCCCGGTCCGGTTAATGGCCAGCCGCACCGCTCCACTGATTGACCAGCCCGGTTGTTTGCCGGGGCAGCCGCAGACAGCCCCGGCCAATTACACGGTCACGTGCCTGGCCGCGAAACCCGATAGCCAACCTGAGAACGACCGTGCTGCCCGACGCACAGCGCTGCTGTTGAAGCAGGCGCTGGCGTATGAATTGGGGCAAGAGCCCACGGTTGAAATGATCGAGGTCGACCTCACCGATGCCGAGGGCCAGCCGCTGGTCTGGCGTAGCCTGTTTGGCCTGCAAACGGCCACGGCGCATATCGACTTCGCGGTGCCGCTGGCCGACGGTCACTGGTTGAGCATCGAGGGGCACGAGTTGCAGGGCTGGAGCGGCGAGTCGGCGTGGGCGTTGATTGCCGACTACATTCTGCGGGTCTATGTGGTGCGCATTATCGGCGTGATCGGGATGTGCTGGCTGGCGGTGCGGCTGTGCCTGCGCCCGCTTAAACGGCTGAGTGATGCCGCCAATGCGCTGGGCGATAACCTGGATCAGAAGCCGTTGGCGGTTGAAGGGCCGCTGGAGGTTCGCCAGGCCGCCCAGACCTTTAACGCCATGCAAAAACAGATTGTTGCGATGGTCAATGACCAGAGCTTTTTTCTCGCGGCGGTGTCCCACGACCTGCGCACGCCATTGACCCGCATGCGCTTGCGCATCGAGCGGTTGAGCGATGTTGATCAGCGTGAGCGCTTGAAGCAGAACATCTACCAAATGGACAAGATGATTACCCAGGTACTCGTCTATTTGCAGAGCGCCAACCAGCACACGTGCCAGTTCATTGATGTCGACAGCGTGTTGCGCACTCTGTGCGCAGAGTTGTCGACCCCCGCCGAGCCGTTGCCGGTCAGCGGCCGGGGCGGGATGATCTACGCCAACGGCGTGCTGTTGCACCGTTGCTTGCAGAACTTGCTGGTAAACGCACAAGCCTATGCCCGCGACATCACCCTTGAGGTCGATCGCTCGTCTAGCGGCGTGACGTTGCGCATCAACGATCGCGGGCCGGGCATCGCGCCAGCGGTGTTGCAGTCGATCACCGACCCGTTTGTGCGCGCCGATCACTCGCGCAACGATCAGTCCGGCGGTTTTGGTTTGGGCCTGAGTATCGCCAAACGCATCGCCGTCAGCCACAAGGGCAGCCTGACGCTGAGCAATCGTGAAGGGGGCGGTTTGACCGCCTGTGTGTTCTTGCCCGCTCAATGAGGGGGAGCGGTGCGATGTTTCACACTTCATGAACCGAGCCGCCACGGTTTGGCCCTTGCTGCAAAAATTGAGGGCCCTAGCATGGGCTGACCATTAGAAGGAGCAGCCTCATGTTCGCGGGATTTCAAACAGCTCAGCGCCAGGTCAACGGCGTTCACATTGCCTACCGTATCGGCGGCAGCGGGCCGGGTTTGTTGTTGATCCATGGTCACCCGCAAACGCATGTCATCTGGCACAAAGTCGCTGAGCAATTGGCGGAGCACTTCACGGTGATCGCGGCCGACTTGCGCGGTTACGGCGACAGCGAAAAGCCCGCAGCAGTGGCCGATCACAGCAACTACAGCAAGCGTGAAATGGCCCGCGATTCGCTGGCGTTAATGCACAGTCTGGGCTTTGAGCAGTTCTCGGTGCTTGCCCATGATCGCGGCGCCCGTGTGGCTCATCGTCTGGCGCTGGATCACCCGCAGGCCGTCAGCCGTTTGGTGATGCTCGACATCGCCCCGACGCTGGCGATGTACGCGCAGACCGACGAAGCCTTTGCCCGGGCTTACTGGCACTGGTTCTTTTTGATTCGCCCGGCGCCGCTGCCGGAGCGCCTGATCGAAGCCGACCCCGAGCAATACCTGTTGAGCGTGATGGGCAGTCGCAGCGCCGGTTTGCAGCCGTTTACGGCGCCCGCGCTGGCCGAATACGTGCGCTGCATTCAATTGCCGGGTACAGCGCGTGGGATTTGCGAGGACTACCGCGCCAGCGCCGGCATTGACCTTGAGCATGACCGCGAAGACATCGACGCCGGTCGGCACCTGAACCTGCCGGTGCTGGTGCTGTGGGGCGCGCAAGGGACGGTCGGACGCTGTTTCGACCCGCTGGCCGAATGGCAGAAAGTCGCAACCGATGTGCGTGGCCAGGCGTTACCGTGCGGGCACTACATTGGCGAGGAAGTCCCCCAATTGCTGCTTGAGCACGTGCTGCCTTTTTTGCGCTGAGCTATTCTCTGCATTCTTGTCGCCACGCGTTCATGACCATGCCGCCCAAAAAAGACACTGCGCCGTTGCCTGAAGACCTGCGGGTGTTCCTTACGGTTGTGCGCAAGGGTGGCTTTGCCGCGGCGGCAGAAGAGCTGGGATTGTCCCCGGCCTATGTCAGCAAACGTATCCAGATCCTCGAAACCACCCTTGGCAGCCGCTTGCTGCACCGCACCAGTCGACGTGTCGCCCTGACAGACGATGGTGAGCGGGTGCAGCGCTGGGCGGTGCGCATCCTCGACGATGTTCAGCAGTTGCAGGACGAACTGTCCGAAGCGCATACAGAGCCCCGTGGCCGTCTGCACCTGTGCAGCAGCTTTGGCTTTGGCCGCAACCATGTCGCGCCGGCCATTTCGTTACTGGCCGAGCAATACCCGGAACTGGAAATCCGCCTCGATGTGTTTGATCGCGTGGTGGACATTGTGCATGAAGGGTTCGACCTGGAAATCCATGTGGGCGATGACATTGCCGGTCAACACATCGGCCGTCGTCTGGTCACCAACAACCGCGTACTGTGCGCCTCGCCCGACTACCTCAAGCGCCGGGGCGTGCCTGAGTCGCTGCAAGATTTGCAGCAGCACGATTGCCTGGTGCTAAAAGAGCGCGACAACGCATTTGGTATCTGGCAACTGCAAGGCCCGGAAGGTGAAGCCAGCGTGAGGGTCAGCGGGCCGCTGTCTTCCAACAGCGGCGAAATCGTATTGCAGTGGGCGCTGGACGGGCGGGGTGTGTTGCTGCGCTCGATGTGGGATGTAAAACCGCTGCTGGACCAAGGGCGGCTGGTGCAGGTGCTGGCCGACTACCGGCAAAGCGCTGATGTATGGGCGGTGTACCCGACGCGGTTGGCCAATTCTGGCAAGTTGCGGGTGTGTGTGGAGTTTTTGCAGGCGCACCTGCGACAACTCTCCACCTCGTAGGAGGGGCCGCCCCGTCTTCGACGCCGCGCTGTCGCGCAGCAAACAGGCCGCCGAGTATCTTCAGCATCCCCCA
>NZ_WIWK01000111.1:0-19469 GCF_009600165.1 Pseudomonas sp. FSL R10-0399 | reverse complement strand
CCCTTTCGCCACCGTACAACTCGCGCACCAATATTTTTAACTGAAAAAACAATGGGTTATTTCATGTTTGATAGGAGCGAGCTTGCCTCGCGATCTTTTAAGGTTCAAAAGATCGCGAGGCAAGCTCGCTCCTACAAGTGGATCTGGTTGGGTTTAGGCGTTACCCGCCAGTTTCAAGCGCGCGGCCTGGGTGAAATCCAGCATGCGTTTGAGCGGGCGAACGGCGTGGGGCACCAGCGCCGGGTCGACAAAGATCTCGTTCGTACCCTTTTGCAAGCACTCAAGGGTGCGCTCCAGGGTGTTCATGGCCATCCACGGGCAATGCGCGCAACTGCGGCACGCCGCGCCGTTACCGGCAGTCGGGGCTTCGATAAAGACTTTGTCCGGGCACAACTGCTGCATTTTGTAAAAAATGCCGCGGTCGGTGGCGACGATAAAGGTTTTGTTCGGCAGCTTTTGCGCAGCGGCAATCAGTTGGCTGGTGGAACCCACCGCGTCTGCCAGCTCAATCACCGACTCCGGCGACTCCGGGTGCACCAGAATCGCGGCGTCCGGGTACAAAGCCTTCATGTCTTCCAGTTGCTTGGACTTGAACTCTTCGTGAACGATGCAAGCACCGTCCCACAGCAGCATGTCTGCCCCGGTCTGACGCTGGATGTAACGCCCCAGGTGCTTGTCCGGGCCCCAAATGATTTTCTCGCCGTTGTCCATCAGGGTTTCGACGATTTCCAGTGCACAACTGGACGTCACCACCCAATCGGCCCGCGCTTTAACGGCCGCCGAGGTGTTGGCGTACACCACCACGGTGCGCTCGGGGTGTTGATCGCAAAACGCCGAGAACTCTTCGACCGGGCAGCCCAGGTCCAGCGAACACGTGGCCTCCAGGGTCGGCATCAGCACGCGTTTTTCAGGGGTCAGGATTTTTGCCGTCTCCCCCATGAACCGCACGCCTGCCACCAAAATGGTCTTGGCCGGGTGGGCAGCGCCAAAACGCGCCATTTCAAGGGAGTCAGACACGCAACCACCGGTTTCTTCGGCCAGGGCCTGGATCACCGGGTCACAGTAGAAGTGCGCGACCAGTACCGCATCACGCGCTTTGAGTTCAGCAGCAATGGCTGCACGCAGCGTCGCCTCTTGCTCGGCAGTCAAAGGCGTTGGCTGCTTGGCATCGAGGTGGGCTTGGACCAGAAGTCGTTCAGAAATTTGCGTCATGTTCGCAAGACCTGCAAGCGCTAAGGCGCGAAAGTCGAGTGTACCACCGGCTCCGGACTGTCGAGTCCCGCCGGGAGAATGTGTGTTATCAGGCACGGACCAGCTATCAAGCGCGCTAAGGCTACAGAATAAGCTTGCGATTCAAAAGTTTAATGTTGGTTTTGCCCATGCAGGCAAGGCGCCGATGCGGGCTGGCAAACCCGCATCGGCCGGGGGGCGGGTCAGTTTATTTGAGCGCTGCCAGCACGTGCTCTGCCACCGGGCCACCCGAGGCCGGGTTCTGCCCGGTGATCAAACGCCCATCGGCGATAGCGAACGGCGCCCACGGAGCGTCAGCCTTTTCATAGTGAGCGCCGCGCTTCACCAATTCGGTCTCGGTGAGATACGGCACCACATCAGCCAGCCCGGCCAGGGTCTCTTCCTCATTGGAAAAGCCGGTGACTCGTTTGCCCTTGATCAGTAACTCGCCATTGGACAGCTTGATATTGAGCAAGCCCACCGCTCCATGGCACACCGACGACACCACCCCGCCGTGCTCATAGATGTGGCGGCTGATCGCCTGCAACTGCTCGTTGTCCGGGAAGTCCCAAATCACCCCATGCCCACCGGCGTAATAAATCGCCGCGTAATCGTCAGGATTGATCTCGTCCGGTCTTAGTGTCGCGCCCAAGCGGTTCATGAACGCCTTGTCGTGATACCACTTCCAGTCAATCTCCGAGGCCATGTCCTTGGCCAGGCTGTGCGGGTCAATCGGGGTGTAACCGCCTTGCGGGCTGACGTAATCCACGGCATACCCGGCGGCCTCGACCTTGTGCACAAAATGCACGGCCTCACCCAGCCATAAACCCGTCGCGCGATCCAGATTGGGGTACTTCTCGACGCTGGTCAGTACCACTAGTATTTTTTTGCTCATCGCTGCCTCCTGTCAGAACGACGGGCCATGCGGCCCACGAGCTGTACGACATGTTTGCGTACAGAGTCAGGAGCATAGACAAGCGCTTGCGGGCATTAGTGCCGTGCATCCAAAGCACCTGTCCATTCATCAGTTGGCATTCCAGCCGCCCCCCAGCACTTTGTACAACGTCACCCGGTTGCTCTGCTCGGCCAGCCGCAGGGTGATCAGGTCTTGTTCGGCGCTGTACAGCGAGCGCTGGGTCACGAGGGCTTCGAGGTAGCTTTGCGAGCCGCCCTGATACAGGACCTGCGACAGCTCATAGCTGGTGCGGCTGGCCTTGGTCAGCGCCATTTGGGCAGCCAGACGCTGATCCAGAGTGCTGCGCACGGCCAGGGCATCGGCCACTTCGCTGAAGGCGGTCTCCAGGGTTTTCTGGTAGGTCTGCACCTCAATGTCGCGGGCGACCTTGGCGGAGTCCAGCGCAGCCCGATGGCTGCCGGCGTCGAAAATTGGCAGGCTGATACTCGGCGCAAAGTTCCACGCGCCGCTACCACCGCTGAACAGACTCGACAGGCTGGAGCTGGCCGCCCCCGCCCCCGCCGTCAGGGTAATACTGGGGAAGAACGCGGCGCGGGCGGCACCGATATCGATGTTGGCCGACTTGAGCGTGTGCTCGGCCGCCAGCACGTCGGGGCGACGCTGCAACAGGGTGGAGGGCAATTCCCCCGGCACCTGCACCAGCATCGCGACCGACTGCAAACTGTCGCCGGGCAAGTATTGCGCCGGTATGGCGCTGCCGACCAACAGGCGCAAGGCATTCTGGTCTTGCAAGACCTGGCTGGCATACACACCGACGTCGACCTTGGCCGACTCCACGGTGGTTTGCGCTTCAGACACCGCCAAACCGGCGGCCCCGCCCAGTGCATGGCTGCGCTGGGTCAGGTCGTAAGTGGCCTGCTGGCTGACCAGGGTTTGCCGGGCCAACGCCAAGCGTTCGTTGTCGGCCGCCAGGGTCAACCAGGCGATGCCGACTTCGGCCACAAGGCTGATCTGTGTGCTGCGCCGGGTTTCAGCCAGCGACAGGTAAGGTTCCAGCGCCTCGTCCTCGAGGTTCTGCACGCGGCCAAACAGATCCAGCTCGTAGCTGCTCAGCCCCAATTGGGCGCTGTAATCGTGGCTGGTGGTGCCGGACGTTCGACTATGGCTGCCACTTACGCTCGCATCGATCGCCGGTAAACCCGCCGCGCGCTGGATGCGGTACTGCGCCTGGGCCTTTTCAATGTTCAGGGTCGCCACCCGCAAGTCGCGGTTGTTGGTCAACGCCAGCGCCTGAAGGTGCGCCAGGCGCGGGTCGGTAAAAAACTGCTGCCAACGGATATCCGCCGCGGCTTGGCCGTTGGGCACGGCGGTGCCCGGCAGCCATTGTTCATCGACCGCAGCCTGAGGGCGCTCATACGTGGGCGCCAGATTGATGCAACCGCTGAGCAGCGCCAAGGCTGCCAGCAAGGGCCAACGAAAACGACTCATGCGTCACCTTTTGGGTCAGGGGTGCGAACGCGACTGAAGCGGCGGCGAATCAGCACGAAAAACAGCGGTACAAAGAAGATGCCCAACAGCGTGGCGCTGAACATGCCGCCCAGTACCCCGGTGCCGATGGCACGGCGCCCGGCAGAACCTGCGCCCGTACTCAGCGCCAGCGGCAAGACACCAAACATAAAGGCCAGTGAGGTCATCAGAATCGGTCGCAAGCGCTGGCGCACCGCGATCAGGGTGGCCTCGATCAAGCTATTGCCCTGCTCATGCAGGTGCTTGGCGAACTCCACAATCAAAATCGCGTTCTTCGCCGCCAGGCCCACGGTGGTCAGCAAACCCACTTGAAAGTACACGTCATTGCTCAACCCGCTGAACCGCGTGGCCAGCACGGCGCCCACCACACCTAGCGGCACCACCAGCATCACCGAAAAAGGCACTGACCAGCTCTCGTAGAGTGCCGCCAGACACAGGAACACAAACAGCACCGATATCCCGTACAGCAACGGTGCTTGCGAGCCCGACAAACGCAGTTGATAAGACTGCCCGGTCCACTCGTAGCCGATGCCTTCGGGCAACTGCCGGATGATGCTCTCCACGGCGTCCATGGCCACCCCGGAGCTCACGCCCGGCGCGGGGTCACCCACCACTTCCAGCGACGAACTGCCGTTATAGCGCTCGAGTAACGGCGAGCCGTAACTCCACGAAGTGCTGGCGAACGAAGAGAACGGGACCATTTCATCGTTGCTGTTACGCACAAACCAGTGGTCCAGGTCGGCGGCCTGCATGCGCGCGGTCGCCTCGCCCTGCACGTAGACCTTTTTCACCCGGCCCTGGTTAAGAAAATCGTTAACGTAAGTGCCGCCCAGCGCGGTGGACAAGGTGGCGTTGATGTCGCTGGTGCTCAGGCTCAAGGCGCCCGCCTTGCGATCATCAATGTTGACCTTGAGCTGCGGCGTGTCGTCCAGGCCGTTGCTGCGCACGCCTTGCAGACGCGGGTCTTTTTGCGCCAGTTCGATAAATTGCTCGCGCGCCGCCACCAACGCGTCATGCCCCAGCCCCGCGAGGTCCTTTAGCTGCAAATCGAACCCGGAGCTTTGCCCCAGCCCGCGCACGGCAGGCGGTTGCATGACAAACACGTTGGCATCGCCAATGCTCGACAACGCCTCGGTCGCCCGCTGCGCGATAGACGCGGCGTCCTGGCCTGCGCCCGTGCGCTCGCTCCAGTCCTTGAGCCGGATAAAGGCCCGGGCCGAGTTCTGACTGTTGCCGCCCATGCCCAGACCCGAGATGCTGATCAGCGCTTCGACTTCCGGTTGCTCGAGCATATAGCCCTCGAACTGCTTGAGCACCGCCTGGGTACGGTCATCCGTTGCGCCCACGGGCAACTGCACTTGGGCCATCAAGATGCCCTGGTCTTCATCGGGCAAAAATGAGGTTGGCAAGCTGGCGTAGCCGGCCGCCATGGCGGCGATCACCAACAGGTACACCACCAGGCTGCGGCCACCCCGGCGTACGATCCCTCCTACGCCTTTTTGATAAGCCTCGGCGCTTCGCTCAAAGGTGCGGTTGAACAATCCGAAGAAGCCGCTAGCAGCAGCGTGCCCTTTGGCATCGGAAGGCTTGAGCAAGGTCGCGCACAGCGCGGGCGTCAGGGTCATGGCCACCAGCACCGAGAGCACCATGGCCGAAACGATGGTCACCGAAAACTGCCGATAAATGATCCCGGTTGAACCCCCAAAAAATGCCATGGGGATAAACACCGCGCTCAGCACCAACGCGATGCCCACCAGCGCGCTGGTGATTTCGGCCATCGACTTGCGCGTGGCTTCCAGCGGCGAAAGCCCTTCTTCGCTCATCACCCGCTCGACGTTTTCCACCACCACAATCGCGTCGTCCACCAACAGGCCGATGGCCAGTACCATGGCGAACATGGTCAAGGTGTTGATCGAATAGCCGAACAGCGCCAGCACCCCGAACGTGCCCAGCAAGACTACCGGCACCGTGATGGCCGGGATCAGCGTGGCGCGTACATTTTGCAAGAACAAAAACATGATCAGCACCACCAGCACGATGGCTTCGCCCAACGACTTGACCACCTCTTCAATCGACAGGCTGACGAACGGGGTCGTGTCATAGGCGATCACATTTTTGAGCTGCATTTCGCTCGGGTAAAACGGCTGGAGCTCGGCGAGCCTGGCCTTGACGGCCTCCCCGACCTTAAGCGCATTGGCGCCCGTGGCCAACTGTACGCCCATTGCGGCGGCGGGCTTGCCATTGAGGGCCGAGTTCACGTCGTAACTGTCACTGCCCAGTTCAACCCGCGCCACCTCACCGAGCAACACCACCGCGCCTGTGCTGTCGGACTTGACCAACACATTGCGGAACTCTTCGGCGGTCTGCAATTTGCTGCGCGCACTGATCGTTGCATTCAGTTGCTGCTTGGCCACGGCTGGCAACGCCCCGAGCTGGCCCGCCGACACTTCGGTGTTTTGTGCCTCCAGCGCGGTGATCACATCCGAGGGCATCAAGGCGTATTTTTCGAGCAGCGCCGGGTCCAGCCAGATGCGCATGGCGTAGCCCGAACCGAGGGTTTGCACCACGCCGACTCCGTCGATCCGGGCAATCGAGTCAAGCAAGGTGCTGGAGATGTAATCGCCAATTTGCGTGCCGGTCACGCTAGGTTTGTCGGACGCGAGGGCTGCAATCATCAAGAAGTCAGAGCCGCCCTTGGTCACGGTCAGGCCTTCGCTCTGCACCGAAGCGGGTAGCCGCGACTCCACTTGTTGCAGCTTGTTCTGCACCTGCATCTGCGCCACGTCTGGGTCGGTGCCGGCATCGAAGGTCAAACTGATACTGGCGCTGCCTGCCGAACTGCTGGACGCCGACATGTAGGTGAGCTTGTCGAGCCCGGTCATTTGCTGCTCGATGATCTGGGTCACCGAGTCTTCAACGGTCTTGGCCGAGGCGCCGGTGTAGGTTGCAGAAATGCGCACGGTGGGCGGTGCGATGTCCGGGTATTGCTCCAGCGGCAACTGACTGATCGACATCGCCCCCGCGAGCATGATGACGATGGCGATCACCCAGGCAAAAATCGGCCGGTCGATAAAAAAGCGCGCCATGCTCAGTTCCCCTGCGCAATGGCGGTGGGTGTCACGGCGCGTGGCACGCCCCGGGCTTCACTGTTTTGCGCCAGCACCTCGGCGCCGACCCGAACCTTCTGCCCGCCTTCGATAATCACTTGGTCACCCGCATTCAACCCGGCGCTGACCCACCACTGGTTACCCACCGCCCGGTCAATCGCCAGTACCCGTTGCTCAACCTTGCCGTTGACTACCACCAGCACCGAAGTCACGCCACTGGCGCTTCGGGTCACGGCTTTTTGCGGTATCAAAATGGCCTTGTCATCGCTGGCCAGCTCCAGAACCGCGCGCACATACATGCCCGGCAACAACAGGTGCTCAGGGTTGGCGAACACGGCGCGCAGGGTCACGGTGCCGGTGCCTTGGTTGACCGCGACACCGCTGAACTTGAGGGTGCCGGCATGGTTGTAGGGGCTGCCATCATCGAGCGTCAGCAACACCGGTGCTTCGCCTTCGGCGCTATTGCCTTGCAACGCACCGCTGGCCAGGTCGCGCTTGAGGCGCAGCAGCTCAGTGGTCGATTGGGTGATATCGACGTAGATCGGGTCCAGTTGCTGCACCGTGGTCAGCGCCGTGGTTTGCGCGGCGACCAACAACGCGCCGGGGGTGACGGTCGAGGTTTCGATACGGCCGCTGAGCGGCGAGGTGATCCGGGTATAGCCCAGATTGATCCGGGCCGTGTCGACCCCGGCTTGCGCCACCTGCAACTCGGCCTGGGCCGTGAGCAAGCTGACTTGGGCATCTTCGTTGTCTTGCTGGCTGATGGCGTCAATTTTTACCAACGCTGCATTACGCGTGGCCGTGGCCTGCGCCGACTTGAGCGTGGCGTGGGCCTTGCTTGCTGTCGCTTGCGCTTCGGCCAGCGTGGCCTTGTACGGCGCCGGGTCGATTTGGTACAGCGCCTGCCCGGCCTTGACCTCGGCGCCCTCGACAAACAGCCGCTGCTGAACAATTCCGCCCACCTGCGGGCGAATGTCAGCCAGCATAAAAGCCTGGGTGCGCCCGGCCAGCTCGGTGGTCAGCGCCTGGCGTTGCGGCTGCACCGTCATCACCTGGACTTTCGGGGTTTGCGCCACGGGCGGGGCATCGTCAGCCGAGCAGCCGCCCAAGGCAAAAAGAACCAGTACGGCAACCACCACCGCGGCGGTTACCAGAGATTTAGCAAAAAGTTTGGTCGGCATAGCGGCCTCTGCAAGTGGGGTGGCTTAAGCCATGCGCCATCGTGCGAGGCAAATGTGCAGGAAATTTGAAGATTGCCCACACGCCTTGAATCTTCGGCCAGCGGGGGCCTAAATGAGCAGGCCATTCACTGACAAGCCCGAGCCCATGAAGCTGAGCATCTCCACCAAACTGTTTATTGCGATTCTCGCCAGTGTGTTGTTGGTCATCCTGAGCATGGGCCTGGCCACCAGTTGGAGCTTCGGCCGCGGCTTTCTCGGCTACCTCAACGAACAGGCCCTGGAACGCATGGCCCCGGTGTTACCACGATTGGCCAGCGCGTATGAACGCGAAGGCAGTTGGGAGTTTCTGCGCAATAAACCTGATCGCTGGTTTGAGGTGATGCGTCCGGAGCCAGAAGATGAAGTGCGCACCCGCGACCTTAAAAACCCGCTGCCGTCCGACCTCACCGGCGCGTTATTTCGTATTGCCTTGCTCGACCAGCACAAAAAAAGGGTCACGGGTTACCCCTCGATCGGTGACGACGCCCTGCTGCGCCCCATCGACGTGGGCGGCAAAACCGTCGGCTGGCTGGCCGTGACGCCCTTTCAAAGCGTGACCGAGGCCGGGGGCGAGCGTTTTCAGCAGTATCAATTGCGCACCAGCCTGGCCGTGGGGGTGCTGTCGTTGCTGCTGGCGATGCTGATTGCCTGGTGGATCGCGCGCACCTTGCTCGACCCGGTCAAGCGTGTGGCCGCCGCCACCCATCGGCTGGCCCAGGGCGAATACAGCAACCGGGTGGCGGTGTCGTCCAACGATGAAGTGGGCCAATTGGCCCGGGACTTCAACCAACTGGCCTTCACCCTGGAGCGCAATGAAACCATGCGCCGCGAATTCATGGCCGATGTATCCCACGAGTTACGCACGCCACTGTCGATCTTGCGCGGCGAGCTGGAGGCCATCGAAGACGGCGTGCGCAGCCTTGATCACGCCTCGATGAAGTCTTTGCAAGCTGAAGTCGGGATGCTCAGCAAATTGGTAGATGACCTGTATGAACTCTCGTTGGCAGACGTGGGCGCATTGACCTATCGCAAGAGCGAATGCGTACTCAATGACGTGCTTGAGGAATCACTGGCGATGTTCCAGGAGCGCTGCAACGCCGCGCAATTGCACATTGATATGGAACTGCCTGCACAACCGCTGGTGCTCGAAGCGGACGCCAAGCGCCTGCAACAACTGTTCAGCAACCTGTTGGAAAACGCCGTGCGCTACACCGACCCCGGTGGCCGGGTGGAAATCCGCGCCAGCCAGGAGGACGATGCCGTGTGCGTCAGCATCATGGATTCCGCGCCCGGTGTTGACCCCCAGCAACTGCCGCGGCTGTTTGAGCGCTTCTATCGTGGCGAAGCCTCGCGCAACCGGGCCAGCGGCGGTGCCGGGCTGGGCTTGGCGATCTGTCACAGCATTGCCCTCGCCCACGGCGGCAGCCTGACAGCCGACCACTCCCCGCTGGGCGGCCTCTGGCTGAACCTGCGGCTACCACGCAAAGGGTGATTCATGAGCATTCTGATCGTCGAAGACGAACCCAAACTGGTCGCCCTGATGCGCGATTATTTATCGCTCGAAGGCTACCCGGTCCATTGCCTGGGCAACGGCCTTGAGGTGGTGCCGTGGGTTCGCGCGCATTCGCCACGCTTGATCTTGCTCGACCTGATGCTGCCGGGCCGCGATGGCCTGGACATCTGCAGGGAACTGCGCAGTTTTAGCGCGGTGCCGATCATCATGATCACCGCCCGGGTCGAAGAAGTGGACCGCTTGCTGGGGTTGGATCTGGGCGCCGATGACTACATCTGCAAACCGTTCAGCCCACGGGAGGTGGTGGCCAGGGTCAAAGCGATACTGCGCCGCAGCCCGCACCTGGAGACCGTGGCGCAAGCGCGCATCGAGATCGACGAAAGCCGCTACAGCGCTGCTTTTGATGGTGTGCCGCTGGACCTGACGCCGGTTGAGCTGCGCCTGCTCAACACCTTTGCCCGCGCTCCGGGCCGGGTGTTCTCCCGCGACCAATTGCTCGACAAGCTGTATTCCGATCACCGGGTGGTCACCGACCGCACGGTCGACAGCCATATCCGCAACCTGCGGCGCAAGCTTGCGCAGGCGTGCCCCGCAGAGGACCCGATCCAGTCGCTGTATGGCGTGGGGTACAAGCTGGAGCTTTAAAGCGACTCATTGAACAGCGCAAAACTCGCAAGGTGTTGCCGGGCGTTTTGCAGCGCCGTGGCCACCGCCTCTTCGCCAAACACCAGCCCTTCCAAATACACAAAGTGGATGTCAGACAGCCCAAGCATCGTGAAGACTTCACGCAGGTAGTCGGTCAGGAAGTCACGCTGTTTGGCCCTCGGCCCTTGATGAAAGCCACCCGAACCCACCAACACGTAAACCGGGCGAGAGGCGAGCAAGCCGGTTTTGCCGTCTGGCCCCGAGCTAAAGGTGCGATGGATGCGCAACACGTAGTCAATCCACAGCTTCAGCGACGCCGGAACCGTCAGGTTGTGCATGGGCGTGCAAACAAACACGACATCGCTGCGCTCCAGCTCCTGAATCAATGCTTCGGACACATCAAACACCGGCGCATCGAACGCCGTGGGCTTGGTCAACGCCGCGCCGTACTCAATGTTCAACGGGGGCAAAGGCTGTTCTGCCAGGTTTCGTTCGATCAACTCCAGATCCGGGTAACGTTGGCGCAGGCTCTGCAGTTGCTCGTGCGCCAGTTGCCGGGCGTGGGAAAAATCACCGTGGGGGCTGGCGTTGATCAGCAGTGCGGTTTTCATGGGTGGGCCTCGCTCAGTTTTTCGGTGAAGTGCATACCACGGGCCAGCAGCCCCTGACGGAAGTAAAAGCGCTGGGCCAACGCCATGTGCAGCCCTGTATCCAGTACAAAATGATCGCAACCGCGTCGAACGGCCTCCTCGCGTACGGCGTTCAACAACGTGGTGCCCACGCCTGAGCCTTGAAGCTGCGGGCTGATCACCAGGTCATCAACGTAAATAAAGCGGCCATAGATCAGGTTTTCAAGTTCGCGATAGCCGGCCAACCCGACCATCCCTTGGCCGTTGCTGATCGCCAACAACCGGTAGCCCTGCCGGGTCTGCCGCGACAATTGCGCGACATAAGCATCCGGGTCAGATAAATGCGGACGCAACACGCGCATCAGATCAAAACTGGCGTGTTGGTCTGTGGGGGTTTCCAGAAGCTGAAAGGTGTAGTCCATGCTCGTCTGCCCTCTGTAAAAGTTGGCTTACTGTAGGGACATAACGGCACAGGCCACAGATCCAAAAAATGCCTTCAGGACTGGGCCATAGAAACGTCAGAGCCTCCAATACGTGTTCTATTCAGACGAATAAACGTGACAAGGATGCCTTGTTGAAATCCGCGTCTATAATCTGCCGAAAAAATCCATGGAGGAAACGCTGTGACCATTGCGCTGCATCTCTTAGTCATCATTCTTTCGTTGGGTCTTGTCCGCTACTTGGGCCCCAAATGGCTGATCCCCATCGGTATTGTCTGGTCCGCGGTGACGGTATTCACTCTTTTTTGGCCCCCCCTTATCGCCCTTCAATTGAGTGTCATCTGGGCGACGGTCTGGCTGTTGAAAGCCCATGCAGCCAAGTCCCGGCAGGACGAAACGTCCAGACAACCTGCATACGGATCCAGCGCAGTGTTGACCGACAACAAAGCGATACCGCAGACCAGTGCCTATCAGGACAGCATTAAATCCGGTGAAATTAACTGGCGCCCCGACGAACCCGCTGAAGAGCCGCACACTCACGCGAGCCTGGACCACGACTATCACCAGCAAGAGATCATGGCCGCCACCGGCCAAATGCTGGCCTCGCGCAAGCTTGAACAGGATCACATCGAATCGATACTGGCACGGGCCGAAAAGCACCATCAAACCGCGCTCAAGTTGCTTGAAGACGAGTCGTTCAAACGAGGATATGAAGAGGCGTACGCCATGTATGAGGCACTGCTTCGGGGGGAAAAAGCTGCAACTGCGTCCATTCCCTTTACTGATTTCAGCCGCCCCGACACGCATGTTGTCAAACCGGTGGACGATGCCATTCAGAACACGTTTGAAAGCTCCGCCAATGAATACTCGGCGTTTTTGAAAAATACGGTTGTGCGTTTACAACAACGCAAAGGTCTGCGTGAGTTGTTTGAAAAAGAGATGCTCATCGCAGGCGGTTCGCAGGTGCTGAACCGGATCAAAAGCTTTGAAGCCGGGGACGAATGGCGCTACGCGGACCGCCGCAAGAAGGTACGCGGCACACTCGCTGACCGACAATTAAAAGCCTGAAAGGCGCTAGGGCCTCACCCATGGGGGAGGCCCTGACATCCGTCAGTTACATCAACACTCACTGCCAACGCTTGAACAGCACGCTCGCATTGACCCCGCCAAAGCCGAAACCATTTGAAATCGCGTATTCAATCGCCAGCTTTTGCGCCTGCCCGCGCACCAGATTGAGCCCGGAAGCCGCAGGATCCGGCGTCTCAAGGTTCAGGGTTGCCGGGGCGATCTGGTCGCGCAAGGCCAGCAAGGTGAAGATCGCCTCAATGCCACCTGCCGCGCCCAACAAGTGCCCGGTCGCTGATTTGGTGGCGCTGATGGCAACGTCGGAGTTGTCGCCAAACAGGCTGTTGATGGCGGCCAACTCGCCTTTGTCACCCACTGGGGTCGAGGTGGCATGGGCGTTCAAATGCTGGATCTGCGCCGGGGTTATACCCGCCTGCTTAATCGCCTGCTCCATCGCCCGCCGTGCACCTGAGCCATCTTCCGGCCCGGCGGTCATGTGGTAGGCATCGGCACTGGTGCCATACCCCACCAGTTCCGCAATCGGCGTGGCGCCTCGGGCCAGGGCGTGCTGCAGCTCTTCGATCACCAGCAAACCAGCGCCCTCGCCCATCACAAAACCGTCGCGCGCTTGATCGAACGGGCGTGAGGCGCGCTCAGGGGTGTCTTTGAAACCGTGGGACAACGCCCGCGCCGCCGCAAAACCACCCAGGCTCACACGATGAATACAGGCTTCGGCGCCACCACACACGGCCACGTCAACTTCACCAGCACGAATCATCCGCGCCGCATCGCCAATCGCCTGCACACCGGCAGCACACGCCGTGACCGGGGCGCCCAGCGGGCCTTTGAGGTGATGCAGAATCGACACATGCCCGGCCGCCAAATTGCACAAAAACGACGGGATGGTGAACGGTGACAAGCGGCGCGGGCCCTTGCTGTCAGCGGTGCGCACCGCCTCGGCAATGGCCGGAAACCCGCCCACACCGGACGCGATAATCGTCGCCGTACGCTCTTGCTGCAATTGAGTTTGCGGCGCCCAGCCCGCTTGCTCCAGCGCTTCTTTAGCGGCGGCAAGTGCAAACAGAATGAAGCGGTCCATCTTGCGCTGTTCTTTGGCGGGGATCAGCGCGTCGGGGTCAAACCCGGCTTGCGGGTCCTGATCACGGTCCAGTACCTGGCCGCCAATGCTGACGGCCAAATCACCGACCAGCGCTTCAGGCAGTCGACGGATCCCGGACTGCCCTGCCAGCAAACGGCTCCAGGTCTGTTCGACCCCACAGCCCAGCGGGGTCACCGCGCCCATGCCCGTCACAACAATGCGTCTACTCACGATGGCTCACTCCATAAATTTTGCTTGGTAGCGGTACAGTGACGAAACTATCATTATGAAAGTAACATCAGTGAGCAAAACTTTTCTCGTCTCTCAGGAACCGCAATGCAACGCACATCGCTTACAAACGCCGAATGCCCTGTCGCCCGTGGACTGGAACGGGTAGGAGAATGGTGGAGCATCTTGATCATGCGCGATGCGCTGCAAGGGTTAAGGCGCTTTGACGAGTTTTCACAAAGCTTGGGGATTGCCCCGAACATGCTGACGCGCAGGCTCAACACCCTGGTCGAAGAAGGATTACTGGAGCGCAGACGCTACAGCGAGCGCCCGCCCCGGTATGAATATGTACCGACGGCGGTGGGAGAAGATTTCAAAATCGTGATCATGGCGTTTATTGCCTGGGGCAATCGGCATTACACGCCCGAGGGCGAAAGCGTGCAGATCATTGATCAACAGACCCGCCATCCACTCCAGGTGGTGCTGATGGACGCAGTTGAAGGCCGTGCGGTGCCCATTGAACAGTGCACCGTCAAGGCCGGGCCGGCAGCGAGTCCAGGCATGCAGGAGCGCCTGACATTTGTAGCGGGCAGGCAGCCGCAAGACGCCTGAAGTGATGGCTCAAGTGCAATAAAAGGTAGTCGCCGCCCCAATGACAAGACGTTGATCGGTGTGATGCGGCACCCCTGATCAGCGCGTTGCGGCCTCGGCAGCGACTACAGGAACGGGGCTTACTGGCAGACTTTCGCAGCCGCCGGGTCGTTAGGCACGAATGAATCGGTGGCACCCGGTTTCAGCACCACGTAGCCACGGCGCCACGGTTGATCATCGACCATTTTCCAGCGGTGCCCGGAGCCGGTGTTGTCGGCTGCCAGCAGCACTTCGCCCGGGTGCAAAGTAAACGTCTCACCGGTGCGCGTCTCAAAGGCCAGCGTGCCGGACAAGGTCATGACGTACTGCGGCTCCGGGTCGTTATGCCAGTCAAACGAGGCATGCGCCGGGCTTTGTTTGAAGTGAATGGCCGTCACATCGTTGCGCATGTTCTGGTTGATGGTCCCTTGCAGAACATGCGAGGCGTCGTCTGCACCGGTGCACAGTTTGTAGGCCTTGATGGTGTCAGTGGCGGACGTGGCCGCTTGAGCGCCGCTCAGTGTCGCGAGGGTGATTGCGACAGCACCCGCCGTCCGCAAGCTGAGGCTGCACAGACCTTGAATGACCGTGTGCCGCGACGAACGTTTTTTCTGATGCATGAAACCTGTTTCCCTTGTCCTGAAAGTACCTGATAGGCGTTGCTTGCAGAACATGTTCGACGCCGTGGGCCTTCGCGACAACTAACTAATAATTCATAGATCGCACAAGGCTGATGCAGCTGGCGTGGAAACTACATTGTGCGCTAAAGGTATTGACGCTAAATTGTTGGCTCTTTTAACGCCAAGGTTCCTGTGATGACTGTCGACGACCACTCCGCCCCGGCAGACGCTGGCAGTTGTGATTACCTGCTGCTGCAAAACCAGCTGTGTTTTTCACTGCACTCCACCTCGTTGATGATGACCAAGGTGTACAAGCCCCTGCTTCAGGCCTTGAACCTGACCTACCCGCAATACCTGGCGATGCTGGTGTTATGGGAAGAAGACGGTCTGACCGTAGGGGAAGTCAGTGCGCGTCTGCTGACAGATCCGGGGTCGTTGACGCCGTTGCTCAAGCGCCTGGAAGCCGAAGGCATGCTCAGCCGGGTTCGCAGCCATGAAGACCAGCGAGTGGTTCACCTGCGCTTGACCGAGCAGGGCAAAGCGCTGCAAGAAAAAGCCAAGGCCATCCCCCAGTGCATCCTGGCCGCCAGCGGGCTGAGCCTGGAGCAGTTGCAAGACATCCAGAAAAACCTGCTGCTGCTGCGCCGCAACCTGCACGCCAGCCTCTGAATATTATTCCGTCTGTAGGAGCGAGCTTGCCTCGCGATCTTTTGATTTTTAAAGATCAAGAGATCGCGAGGCAAGCTCGCTCCTACAGTCAGTTTGTTTCCTGAAAATAAATAGTCTTTTAGATCAACGAGATAGATCTGTTTTAGGTGCGCTTTGAAAAAATAGCTTGCGCACAAACTATTTGAGCGCTAATTTTTAGCTATCTTCTTAGCGCGCAAACAATTAGCGCTAAAGATAAATCTCATCAGACACTTATCAGTAAGGAAAGACCGCCATGAACGTTCTCTATACCGCTGTTGCAACCGCTACCGGTGGCCGTGATGGTCGCGCTGTTTCGAGTGACAAGGTCCTCGACGTCAAGCTGACCACGCCAAAAGAACTGGGCGGTGCGGGCGGTGAAGCCACGAACCCTGAGCAACTGTTTGCCGCCGGTTACTCGGCCTGCTTTATCGGTGCCTTGAAATTTGTCGCCAGCCAGACCAAGCGCAGTATTCCGGCCGACGCCTCGATCACGGCCCACGTGGGTATTGGCCAGATCCCGGGCGGTTTCGGTCTGGACATCGACCTGCACATCAGCCTGCCGGGCCTTGAGCAAGCCGACGCCCAAGCGCTGGTAGACGCTGCGCACCAGGTGTGCCCTTACTCCAACGCCACCCGCGGTAACGTCGACGTGCGTCTGCACGTCAGCGTTTAAATCACCTGACTCATTGTGGGAGCGGGCTTGCTCGCGATGGATACGACAAGGTGTCAAAGTCGCGCACCGTGTTGCCTGCATCGCGAGCAAGCCCGCTCCCACAGCTTTAAATCCGCGCCAGCGCCTGTGCCAGGTCAGCGCGCAAATCGTCGACATCCTCAACACCCACCGACAGCCGCACCAGACCATCGCCGATACCCAACTGCGCACGGGTTTGGGCGGGGATGGTGGCGTGGGTCATGATGGCCGGGTGTTCGATCAGGCTTTCAACCCCGCCCAGGCTTTCGGCCAGGGCAAAAATCTGCACGCTTTCAAGGAAGCGCCGGGCGCCCGCCAGGTCGGTGTTCAAGTCGATGGAAATCATCCCGCCAAACCCACGCATCTGCCGACGCGCCAACTCATGCTGCGGGTGCGATGCCAGCCCCGGGTAGTGCACACGCGACACGTGCGGTTGGCGCTCCAGCCATTGCGCCAGCTCCAGCGCGTTGCTGCAGTGACGCTCCATGCGCAGGGCCAGGGTTTTAACCCCGCGCAGGGTGAGGAAGGCATCAAACGGCCCGGCAATCGCGCCCACCGCGTTTTGCAGGAAGCGCAAGCGCTCGGCCAGTTCCAGGTGCTTGACGATGGCGATGCCGCCGATCACATCCGAGTGGCCGTTCAGGTACTTGGTGGTCGAATGCACCACCACATCAAAACCCAACTCCAGCGGGCGCTGCACCCAAGGACTGGCGAAGGTGTTATCGGCCACGCAAATGATGCCGCGCGCCCGGCAGATGCTCGCCACGGCCGCCAGGTCAGTCAGGCTGAGCAGCGGGTTGCTCGGGGTTTCGACCCAGACCATCCGCGTGTTGTCCTGCAACGACGCTTCAAAAGCGCTGAGGTCTGTCAGGTCGACGAAGCTGAAGCTGTGCCCGGCGCTGCGCTGGCGGACTTTGTCGAACAGGCGGAACGTACCGCCGTACAAATCGTTGCCCGAGACGATGTGCGAACCGGCGTCCAATAACTCCAGCACCGTCGAAATGGCCGCAAGCCCGGAAGCAAAAGCGAAGGCATCTGTGCCGCCTTCAAGGTCCGCGACGCAACGCTCCAGGGCAAACCGCGTCGGATTGTGCGAGCGCCCGTAGTCCAGGCCTTTGTGCACGCCGGGGCTTTCTTGCAAATAGGTGGAGTTGGCATAAATCGGCGGCATCAAGGCCCCGGTGGAAGGGTCCGGCACCTGCCCTGCGTGGATGACGCGGGTGGCAAAGGCGCGGTGTGCGCCGTTTTCATCGTGCTGACTCATGCAAGGGATCTCCGTAGGTGATTGAGCAGGTCGACGCGGGTGATCAGGCCATGAAAGCCCGAAGCGTCAGCAATAATCGCCACCAGCCCGCGGTCGAGTTCGGCCTGTAGTTCAGCCAGACTGGCCTGCGGCGCCAAGGTGTGCAACGTGTCCGTCATGGCGCTCGCGACCGTGCGGCTAAAGTGCGACGCATCGGCATGCAGGCCCAGCAAAATATCGGACTCATCGATCACCCCGACCAGCCGCTTGCCATCCACCAGCACCGGCAGTTGCGATACATCGGCCAGGCGCATGCGCTGGAAAGCGGTGAGCAAGGTGTCGTCCGGGCTGGCGCTGATCACCCGACCATCCTCAAAACGTCGGGCAATCAGGTCACGCAAATCGCCGTAATGCTTGAACTGCAGCAGGCCCTGGTCCTTCATCCACTGGTCGTTGTAGACCTTGGACAAATAACGCGTCCCGGTGTCACACACAAAGCTGACCACGCGCTTGGGCTCGGTTTGCTCGCGGCAATAACGCAACGCGGCGGCCAGCAAGGTGCCGGTTGAAGAACCGCCCAAAATACCTTCAGCCCGCAGCAACTGGCGGGCGTGATCAAAGCTTTCTTCATCGCTGATCGAATAGGCATGACGCACGCTGGACAGGTCGCTGATCGACGGGATGAAGTCTTCGCCAATGCCCTCCACCGCCCAGGAACCGGCTTTGCCGATCACCCCGCTGCGGCTGTATTCGGCCATCACCGAGCCCACCGGGTCGGCCAGAACCATTTCCAGATCCGGTTGCACGCGCTTAAAAAAACGGGTCAAGCCGGTCAACGTTCCGGCAGACCCGACACCCACCACAATGGCATCCAGATCGTGCTGGGTTTGCGACCAGATTTCCGGGGCGGTGCTGCATTCGTGGGCCAGCGGGTTGGCCGGATTATTGAATTGATCGGCGAAAAAAGCATCGGGGATGTCGGCGGCCAAGCGCGCGGCCACGTCCTGGTAATACTCCGGGTGGCCCTTGCCGACGTCAGACCGGGTGATATGCACCTCAGCGCCCATGGCCTTGAGGTGCAACACCTTCTCGGTGGACATCTTGTCCGGTACTACCAGCACCACCCGGTAGCCTTTGGCCCGACCGACCAGCGCCAGCCCCAGGCCAGTGTTACCGGCCGTTGCTTCAACAATGGTGCCGCCGGGGCGCAAACGCCCGTCGCGCTCGGCGGCATCAATCATGGCCAGGCCGACCCGGTCCTTGATCGAGCCTCCGGGGTTTTGCGATTCAAGCTTGAGGAACAGCGTACAAGGCCCGGTATCGAACCGGCTGACACGCACCAGCGGCGTGTTGCCGATCAATTCCAGAACGGCAGGTTGAGGGTTGCTTGGCATGACGTCACTTCCCGTGTTTTGGCACTGGATGGACAGCGACTGGCAACGATTCAGGTCGCGCCAATCACCGAAAACCTCCTAGGACCATAGGCCGGGATGGGGTTGGCCGCAACTTGAAGGGCGATAACTCCTGAGCGTTTAAGCCAAGCCTCCTGACGACGTGGCACCCGCCTCATGAACAATTTTTCATGTCACGGCCCCGTCATTTTCCATTCCTATATTCCTACGTCACACGTTACGAACGGCCTGTATCGGGCCTTGGACTCAACGTTCGCAAGGAGTGCGCATGCTGTGCCCGGCAGTCTGGCCGGGGGAGGAATTTATTGTGGATGCAACGCTGACACCCTTGCCGCACCTTGAGCCATTGCCTGCGGGCAGTACTTCGCGATTGCTGCGCCGTGGCGGCGCGGTGGTGCTGGTGGTGGCGCTGCATCTGTTGGTGCTGAGCCTGGTGAACCGGTCTTCGCCGGTCACGGTGACGCCAGCCGTGACGCGCACTATTTATGCCTCGGTCATTCATCAACCCGCGCCGGCACCCGCCGCCCCTGCTGCACCGACACCGCCCTCTGAGCCCCCTCCTCC
>NZ_WIWK01000110.1:0-19858 GCF_009600165.1 Pseudomonas sp. FSL R10-0399 | reverse complement strand
TCTTCACCCTGGCCCTGGGCGCCGCATGGCTCGCACCATGGCTGGCCCGCCCCGGCACCTGGCGGCTGCTGGACCTGCTGGTGGCGGCGATGATGTACGCCGTGGCGGTGCAGTTGATTGTTGCCGGGTAACCCACGGGTTAAACGGGGGGCCTGAAAAAACATCGAGTTTTTCAATCAATCTCGTTGAAACGTCTATTCCACACAGTTGTCGCGTGGTTATGCGCCAACCCCGGTGCTATGATCCAGCGCTTGCGCCGCAAAGAGTACAAACTCCCCGGCGCGTGTTTGGCCGCCCGTGATCGGCCTTGCGCTCATCGCAACTGACCTGATTAGGAGAATCAACATGGCTTTCGAATTGCCGCCGCTGCCGTACGCACATGATGCCTTGCAGCCGCACATCTCCAAGGAAACCCTGGAGTATCACCACGACAAGCACCACAACACCTATGTCGTGAACCTGAACAACCTGGTGCCAGGCACCGAGTTCGAAGGCAAAACCCTGGAAGAGATCGTTAAAACCTCTTCGGGCGGTATCTTCAACAACGCCGCTCAAGTGTGGAACCACACGTTCTACTGGAACTGCCTGTCGCCAAACGGCGGCGGCGAGCCTACCGGCGCGCTGGCTGATGCCATCAACGCTGCGTTCGGTTCGTTCGAGAAGTTCAAAGAAGAATTCAGCAAAACCTCCATCGGCACTTTCGGCTCCGGCTGGGGCTGGCTGGTGAAGAAGGCTGACGGTTCCCTGGCCCTGGCCAGCACCATCGGCGCCGGCAACCCGCTGACCAGCGGCGACACCCCGCTGCTGACCTGCGACGTTTGGGAACACGCTTACTACATCGACTACCGCAACGTACGTCCGAAGTATGTTGAGGCGTTCTGGAACATCGTTAACTGGAAGTTCGTTGCAGAGCAGTTCGAAGGCAAAACCTTCACTGCCTGAAACTGACTGAACGTTAAAAAAACCCGGCATTGCCGGGTTTTTTTTGGCCTCAGCAAAAGTGCGTGGCCATCGCGCTTCAGACTACTATCAACGGCATGTTTTTTTTATTCGACGGCTCAAGTTCAGCACACCATGAACCGACACATTGGCCAGTCCTCAAACCACTGGATAATGCCCTCGAAAAATGAACGATTACCTGCGCCCATGACCACACCATTATCGGCAAGACACAAGGAATAACCCTTTGAAGCTGGAATTCAAGAACAGCTTGTCGATCAAATTACTCCGGATCGTATTGCTCTCAGCATTGGTTGTGGGAGGAGTACTGGGCTGCGCGCAAATTGTCTTCGATGCCTACCTCACCCGCCAGGCGGTCGACGATGACGCCAAGCAGATCCTCAATATGTTTCGCGACCCGTCCACCCAAGCGCTGTACAGCCTGGACCGGGAAATGGCGATGCAGGTCATTGAGGGGCTGTTTAAGGACGACGCACTGCACAAGGCGTCTATCGGGCACCCGAATGAAACCGTGCTCGCGGAAAAAACCCGGCCCTTGCAGCAAACCTCAAGCCGCTGGCTGACCGACTTTATCCTGGGCCAGGAACGCTCGTTCAACACGCCGCTGGTGGGCAGTGGCCCCGACAGAGAATATTACGGCGACCTGAGCATTACTCTCGACACGGCCACTTACGGCCAGGGCTTTTTGACCAACGCCGGTGTGCTGTTGCTGTCGGGCGTGTTGCGCGCGCTGCTGATGAGCCTGGTGCTGTACCTGATTTATCACTGGCTGCTGACCAAACCCTTGTCAAAAATGATCCAGCACCTGACCAGCATCAACCCTGACCACCCCAGCGAACATTTGATCCCGCAGCTCAAGGGGCATGAATCCAACGAACTCGGCGTGTGGGTCAACACCGCCAATCAGTTGCTGGCCTCCATAGAGCGCAATGCGCATTTACGCCTCGAAGCCGAAAGCTCCTTGCTGCGCATGGCCCAATACGACTTTTTGACCGGGCTGCCAAACCGTCAGCAACTACAGACCCAATTGAGCAAGATCCTGATTGATTCAGGCCGCTCTCAGCGCCGCGTGGCCGTGCTGTGTGTGGGGCTGGATGATTTCAAAGGCATCAACGAACAATTTGGTTATCAGACGGGCGATCAATTGCTGCAAGCCCTCACCGATCGTTTGCGGGCGCACAGCGGTAGCCTGGGTGCACTGGCGCGTCTGGGCGGCGACCAGTTTGCGCTGGTCCAGGCCCACATCGAGCAGCCTTATGAGGCCGCCGAACTGGCGCAGGGGATTTTGGATGACCTGGAGACGACGTTCAGCGTCGATCAGCAAAATATCCGCTTGCGCGCCACCATCGGCATCACGTTGTACCCGGAAGATGGCGACACCTCCGAGCAATTGCTGCAAAAAGCCGAACAAACCATGACCCTGGCCAAAAGCCGCTCGCGCAACCGCTATCAGTTTTATATCGCCAGCGTGGACCGCGAAATGCGCCGCCGCCGCGAGCTGGAAAAAGACCTGCGCGACGCCCTGCTGCGCAACCAGTTGTACCTGGTCTACCAACCGCAGATTCGCTACAGCGATCACCGGGTGGTCGGCGTCGAAGCCTTGTTGCGCTGGCAGCACCCCGAGCACGGGATGATCCCGCCAGACCTGTTTATCCCTTTGGCAGAAGCCAACGCCAGCATTATCGACATTGGCGAGTGGGCACTGGATCAAGCCTGCTGCCAACTGCGCGACTGGCACGATCAGGGGTTCACCGACTTGCGCATGGCGGTCAATCTGTCGACCGTGCAGTTGCACCACGCCGAGTTGCCTCGGGTGGTCAATAACCTGTTGCAGATGTATCGCCTGCCGCCCGGCAGCCTGGAGCTGGAAGTGACCGAGACCAGCCTGATGGAAGACATCAGCACCGCCGCCCAGCACTTGCTGAGCTTACGTCGCTCGGGCGCGCTGATTGCCATTGATGACTTCGGCACCGGGTACTCATCGCTGAGCTACCTGAAAAGCCTGCCGCTGGACAAAATCAAGATCGACAAGAGCTTTGTTCAGGACCTGATTGACGATGACGACGACGCCACCATCGTGCGTGCCATCATCCAGCTGGGTAAAAGTCTGGGCATGCAGGTGATTGCCGAGGGCGTCGAAACCCTCGAACAGGAAACCTATGTGATCAGTGAAGGCTGCCACGAAGGCCAGGGGTATTTGTACAGCAAGCCCTTGGGGGCGCGGGAATTGGGCGCTTATCTGAAGCAGGCGCAGCGTAACAATGCACTTAATATGTAATTTTATGTTTCAAGATTTTGACCAAGGCCACGGCAGCCGAGGCTTGGTGCAGAAGTAAATAGGAAATATTTACAGGCGTAACCCTTTACACAAAATGCATATCTTTCGCATCATGTCGCACGTTTTGCGTGCCGTCGCATGCTTGTCCCACCTCTCGAAGCAGGATGTTCGCCCATGATTCGTATGCCCCTGGCTACCGCCAGTCTGCTGGCCATTGCTATTTCACTCGCCGGTTGCGGCGACAAAGACAAAGAAAAAACAGCCACAGCACCTACGCCAGCCGCAGCGACCACTCCTGCTACGCCAGCCACTGATGCTTCCGGCGCACAAGTTAACGACGCCGCAGCCAAAGCCGTTGTCGCGCATTACGCCGACATGGTGCATGCCGTGTACAGCGACTCGGAGTCCACCGCCAAAACCCTGCAAACCGCCATCGACGCGTTTTTGGCCAAGCCCAATGCCGACACCCTGAAGGCCGCACGTGAGGCCTGGATTGCAGCGCGCGTCCCTTACCTGCAAAGCGAAGTGTTCCGCTTCGGCAACACCATCATTGATGACTGGGAAGGCCAAGTGAACGCCTGGCCGCTGGACGAAGGCCTGATCGACTACGTTGATGCCAACTACAGCGGCGCACTGGGCAACCCAGGGGCGAACGCCAACATCATCGCCAACACCCAGATCCAGGTGGGCGAAGACAAGATCGACGTGACTGAAATCACCCCGGAAACCCTGGCCAGCCTCAATGAGCTGGGCGGTTCCGAAGCCAACGTCGCCACCGGTTACCACGCCATTGAATTCCTGTTGTGGGGCCAGGACCTGAACGGCACCGGCCCAGGCGCGGGCGACCGCCCTGCTTCGGACTACCTCGAAGGCGAAGGCGCAACCGGCGGCCATAACGATCGTCGTCGTGCCTACCTGAAGGCCGTGACCCAGTTGCTGGTCAACGACCTGACTGAAATGGTCGGCAACTGGGCGCCAAACGTGCCTGACAACTACCGCGCCTCGCTCGAAGCAGAGCCTGCACAAAACGGCCTGCGCAAAATGCTGTTTGGCATGGGCAGCCTGTCGTTGGGCGAACTGGCCGGTGAGCGCATGAAAGTGTCGCTGGAAGCCAACTCCCCTGAAGACGAGCAAGACTGCTTCAGCGACAACACCCACAACTCGCACTTCTACGACGCCAAAGGCATTCGTAACGTGTACCTGGGTGAGTACGTACGTGCTGACGGCAGCAAAATGACCGGCCCAAGCCTGTCGTCGCTGGTCGTCGTCGTTGACCCGGCCACAGACGCCACCCTGAAGTCCGACCTGGCCGACACCGAAGCCAAGATCCAGGTCATGGTAGACCTCGCCAACAAGGGCGAGCACTACGACCAGTTGATCGCAGCGGGCAACGAGGCGGGCAACCAGGTGGTACGTGATGCCATCGCGGCCCTGGTCAAACAGACCGCCGCTATCGAACAAGCCGCAGGCAAGCTGGGCATCAGTGACCTGAACCCGGACAACGCTGACCACGAGTTCTGATGGGCGATGTGTGAGTGAGTGACGCAAAAGGCGACCTTCGGGTCGCCTTTTTTGTGGACAGTTCAAACTGTAGGAGCGAGCTTGCCTCGCGATCTTTTGATGCTTGGTCTGTTGGTGTACATATCTATTTCCTGCAAAACAGCGCTTTACGGGTTTCGTTTTTACAGCGAGGCACTTTTGTCAAGCAACCGAGTGGGTACTCAAAAATGCCTTGCCCCAGCGTACCGCCGCTCCCGAACGGGACCGTAGATCAAGATCAAAAACCAGATCAAAAGATCGCGAGCAAGCTCGCTCCTACAGCGGAGCGTAGTGAATAAACTGAGGGATAAGAGCAGGAAAGAGTTCATCGCCTCATAAACTATGTGTATTTAATAAAAACTGTAAATATTTTTTAAAACTAGACACAGATCCTATGCTGCTCGCCAAAAACATCAAATATCTTCAGAATATAAATATGTATCTCCACCACTCCACTCACACTGATTAAATAAGGGCTCAACAATTCATCAACCGAGATAAACATGGCTATTAATTACACACCTTTCCAAACGAGTGGATCCCCTTTACTGCCACCCAATCAAATCATGTCACCTGGACAGCATCTTACATCTGAAAACGGACGATTTCGATTAGTGCTAAAAACTGATGGAAACCTAGTAATCAAAGAGAACGAAACGATAATATGGACTGCAGATAGCAATCAGGCTTACAGCAAGACTTTACAGCGCAAAAAAATGCGCGAACCTCTTCACTTCGTAATCAGCAACAGCGGCTTTCTGTATGACCCATCTAGAAAACGTTTGTGGATTGCTGAAAGTACTCACAGCATTGACAAATCGCTTTGGTTTAACGCGTGCATGGTAATTCAAAATGATGGAAATCTGGTTATTTATGATCAGCGCTCGGGAAATCTATGTTGGGCTCGGTTTGGTTTCGCTCCAGGTCGTATGGCAAAAAGAACATTCAGTGTGGTCAATATTTTACCGGGCGGAGTACCATTCACTATTTGGGAGTTCTAAATCACCATAGAATAATCATATCCCACCCTTTATGAGTCGATCAGTTTTTAAGGACTGCAGGTGGATCTAGGCAATAAGAACCATACGGATCTGTCTGACATTTATAAGCCAACTCGGGACTATGCTTCTCAGGAACAAACCACTTATTTGAGCAACCAGTAAGAGCCATCAACATATACACAGCAAATAACAGCTTCATAATCAACTCCATTTTTGGAAAAGTATAATTTACAAAAAAAAAAATTAAAAATCACTTACATCTGATTATTTTGTGGGAAACACCCATTATTTTTCTGGGCCTTGTAGGATCTCACTCAATGGTAAGACTGATGCCAATCAGCATAGTTGATTGGCATTTCCATTCATGAACGAGCGGTGCTATGCACCCACTCCCCCAACCCGCATAAACAGCTAATTTTTACGAATTCAGCTACCAGAATCGCCATCAAACGCTAATTCCTCTTATTTCAATTCACCTTCCCTGATAAACTTTCGCCCCTCGATTTTGCTCACTGGTCTGGACGTTTGATGCCTTCGTTGCCTCTGCGCCTGTCTTTGCTGCTGGCCTTGGGGCTGGCTGGCTGTGATGAGGCGCCGCGCTTTACTCAACCCGAGCCCGGCGAAGCCCGCTCTGGAGGGGACACGACGGTGTTTAAAACCGATCGCAATGCCTTTTCGATGCCGTCTGCGAATCTGTCGCCCACTCAACGGCTGGATTTCAGCGTCGGCAACAGTTTTTTCCGCAGCCCTTGGGTGATTGCACCTTCCACCACCACGGCGCGTGACGGGTTAGGCCCGCTGTTTAATACCAATGCCTGCCAAAACTGCCATATCCGCGACGGCCGTGGGCATCCGCCAGCGCCTGATGCCAAGAATGCGGTGTCGATGCTGGTGCGTCTGTCGATCCCCAATGAGCCCACTTACGCCAAGCTGATCGAGCAAACCGGGATCGTTCCCGAGCCGGTGTACGGTGGCCAGTTGCAAGACATGGCGGTGCCCGGTGTCGCCCCGGAAGGCAAGGTGCGGGTGGACTATGAAGCCGTGCCTGTACGCTTCAAGGACGGCACCGAAGTCCAGTTGCGCAAGCCCTTGCTGCAGATCACTCAGTTAGGCTACGGGCCCATGCATCCCGACACGCGCTTCTCGGCGCGCATTGCCCCGCCGATGATTGGCTTGGGGCTGCTTGAAGCTATCCCCGAAGAGGCGATCCTGGCCAATGCCGCGGCCAACAAAAATGACGCGGGCATCAACGGGCGGCCTAACCGGGTATGGGATGACGCTCAGCAAAAGACGGTTTTAGGCCGTTTTGGCTGGAAAGCAGGCCAACCGAACCTCAATCAACAAAATGTTCACGCCTTTTCTGGTGATATGGGGCTCACCACCAGCCTGAGACCGTTTGATGATTGCACCTCCGCGCAAACCGACTGCCTGGCAGCGCCCAACGGCAATGGCCCGGATGGCGAACCCGAGGTCAGTGACAACATTCTGCGTCTCGTCGAGTTTTACACCCGCAACCTCGCCGTGCCTGCGCGCCGTGATGTCGATTCGCCGCAGGTGCTGGCCGGTAAAAACCTGTTCTATCAGGCCGGCTGCGTCTCATGCCATACGCCAAAATTCACCACCTCGGCCAACGCCGCCGAACCTGAGCTGGCCAATCAGGTCATTTACCCGTACAGCGACCTGCTGCTGCACAACATGGGCCCGGGCCTTGCCGACAACCGCACCGAGTTCGCCGCCTCGGGCAGCGATTGGCGCACACCGCCACTGTGGGGCATTGGTTTGACCCAGACCGTGAGCGGGCACACTCAGTTTTTGCACGATGGTCGTGCGCGCAACCTGCTTGAAGCCGTGCTGTGGCACGGCGGTGAGGCCGAACCGGCCAAGCAGCAGGTGTTGCAATTTAATGCCGAGCAGCGCGCTGCGTTGCTGGCGTTCCTGAATTCTCTTTAACGCCTTATAAGATCGGGGACCCCGACATGTTCAGACCCAAACTTTTATTCACCAGCCTGGCCGCTATCGCTTTGGCAGCCTGCTCGCCGCAAGATCAGCAAGCCGTCACCTCGGCAGCTATCGCCAAGCAGGTGATTCTGCCGACCTACAGCCGCTGGGTAGAGGCCGACCGCCAACTGGCGATCAGCGCACTGGCTTACTGCGAAGGTAAAGAGACGCTTGAGACTGCTCGCGCCGACTTCCTGCACGCACAAAAAGCCTGGGCCGAACTGCAACCGTTGCTGATTGGCCCACTGGCTGAAGGCAATCGCTCGTGGCAAGTGCAGTTCTGGCCAGACAAAAAGAACCTGGTCGGCCGTCAGGTTGAGCAACTGGTGGTGGCTCAACCACAGATCGATGCCGCCGCGCTGGCCAAGTCCAGCGTTGTCGTGCAAGGCCTGTCGGCCTATGAGTACATTTTGTTCGACAGCAATATCGACCTGGCTGACAGCGCGCAGAAAACCCGTTACTGCCCGCTGCTGACCGCCATTGGCGAGCGTCAGAAGCAACTGGCCGAAGAGATCCTGGCAAGCTGGAATAGCACTGACGGCATGTTGGCGCAAATGACCAAGTTCCCGAACCAGCGCTACGCCGATTCTCACGAGGCCATCGCCGATCTGCTGCGTGTGCAGGTAACGGCACTCGATACCCTGAAAAAGAAGCTCGGCACACCGATGGGTCGTCAGAGCAAAGGCATACCGCAACCGTTGCAAGCCGACGCATGGCGCAGCCAGGCGTCCCTGCAAAGCCTTGCGGCCAGCCTCGCTGCGGCGCAAACCGTGTGGGCCGGCGTCGACAACAAAGGCTTGCGCGGCCTGTTGCCTGCTGATCAAAAGCCGTTGGCTGACAAGATCGACGCCGCTTACGCGACATCCCTCAAGTTGTTCAACGACAATCAGCGCTCCCTCAATGAGCTGCTGGCTGATGAAGCTGGCCGCGAGCAACTGAATGCCATCTACGACAGCCTCAACGTCGTGCACCGTCTGCACGAAGGCGAACTGGCCAAGGCGCTGGGCATTCAACTGGGCTTTAACGCCAACGACGGCGATTGATGAAGGATGGTTCGATGATGCGCAGGCAAGCTCTCAAGCTCGGCGGTTTACTGCTGAGTGCCATTACCCTGGGTGGCTGGTCGCTGTCCAAACAAGGCCGCAGCCCGCTGCTCTTGAGTGCCCGTGACGATGTCGACGGCAATCACTTTGCCGTGGGCTATCGCCTGGATGGCACCCAGGTGTTCAGCAATCGGGTCAACCAGCGCTGCCATGACATCATCAACCACCCGACGTTGCCGATTGCCTTGTTTGTCGCTCGCCGCCCCGGGACTGAGAGTTACCTGATCAGCCTCAAGGACGGGCAATTGCTGCAAACCATCACCTCGCTGCCCAATCGCCATTTTTATGGTCACGCGGTGATCCATAAAGACGGCGAGTGGTTGTACACCACCGAGAATGACACCAGCGATCCGGGGCGCGGTCTGTTGGGGGTTTACCGTTTTGAAGGCGAGCGCCTGGTGCACAGCGGCGAAATCCCGACCCACGGCGTCGGTCCGCACCAAGTGTCGTGGATGCCTGATGGTGAAACCCTGGTGGTGGCCAACGGTGGCATTCGTACCGAAGCTGAAAGCCGGGTTGAGATGAACCTCAATGCGATGGAGCCCAGCCTGGTGCTGATGCAGCGTGACGGTACGTTGCTGAGCAAAGAAACCCTGAGCCAGCAGATGAACAGCGTGCGCCATCTGGGCATTGCCACAGACGGCACCGTCGTCGCGTGTCAGCAGTTTATGGGCGACGCCCACGAATTGTCCGAGTTGCTGGCCATCAAGCGCCCCGGCCAGCCTTTTCAGCCGTTCCCGGTGGCGGAGCCGCAATTGCGTGCCATGGGCCATTACACGGCCAGTGTGGCGGTACACAGCGAGTTGCGTCTGGTGGCGTTGACAGCGCCGCGGGGTAACCGGTTTTTTGTCTGGGATCTGGACAGCGGCGCGTTGCGCCTGGATGCACCCCTGCCGGACTGTGCGGGCGTCGGTGCCGTACAAGACGGGTTTGTGGTGACGTCAGGGCAAGGCCGCTGCCGCTTTTACGATTGCCGTAAAAGCGAGCTGATGGCCAAGCCTTTGGAGCTGCCGTCGGGGCTTTGGGATAATCATTTGCATGTGATGTCGTAGGGGGCGTCTGTACGACTAACACTGGGTGTACTCAAGAAAACGGGGGGCTTCGCCCCCCTTCGCAGCCTTCGGCAGCGACTACGGCTTGTTTATTACGGCCTCATTCCCTGCTTCATTCCATACATAAACAGCAACAGGTCGTGATCGGGCTTGGCGTCTATCGCGACTTTGGCCACGCGCGGGATCGGGCATTGCGCGTCGAATTGCGCACTGCTCAATACCTGCATCACGGGCGGCTGCCACGCCGCCACTGCCGCCGTGGCAATGGCCAGAGAGCCCAACAACAAACCTCGTGCTATTTCTCGCTTCATCACCGTAACCCTTTGATGGCGCTGCCAAACACCTTTTCATAAAAGTAGTTCAGTTTGTTCCAGTCGTCGGTGTTCCACGACGAATGGCGGCGCAGCTGTTTGAGGTCGTGCGCGGCCGCCTTGCGGGCCGTCAGCCGTTGTCGGCTCTTTTCAAGGTCCAGCAGCGCCACATCGACTTGAGCACTTTCACCCTTGCCGGTCACCCGGACAAACACATGCTTGGCATACAGGCAGCCATGCTGCCAGCGGCCCAGATGCATGCGTGCCAAGGTCGTGGCAATGGTTTCAAGCACCCGGTCATGTACCGCTTCACCGTGAATGTCGCGTTCACCGGCAGCGTACCAGTTGTCTATTTCAATAAAATTTTCCAGCGCTGCGGTAACCAACAATGCACGCCACTGTTTATCTGCACCTTGTTGCGCCCCGCAATACACCAGTTCTGGCACGCCCACCGCTAAACGGTTAAACGCCAGCAGCGCGTCACGCTCACGCAATACCGTCGGGCGACCCAACGGGTAACGCCAACTGCGATAGGTGTGTCCGACCTGACGTTTGACATAGAGCAAGCGGCCATTGGCCTCGTGAATCCGCTGTACACCACTTTCACCGCCACGACGCTGATTCGGTTCTTCTACCCACTCGCCTTGCTGCTGCCAGTAGAACTCAAAGCGGTTTTCAGTCGCGGTGTGGGATGGCGATACGGAATCAACGGTCATGCATTACCTCTTGCGCAGTATGTAAACCCGCCACATGGCGTAGAGCGGGATAAAGTCCAAATGTTGTTGAACGCTAAAGCCAGCCTTTTCAAACTCGGCTTCAACAGTAGCAGCCGGTAACACAAAGCGGTTTTGGTAACCGTCGGCCCCAGCATCCTCAACCCGTAGACGCTCAAGACGCTTACGTCTCCAGGCCTTAACGTTGCCATCGACCCACAGCGAAACAATCACGCTGTCTCGGCTAACCCGGTGAAACTCCTTTAACAGAGCCATCCGGTGGGTTGCATCGCCTATGTGATGCAGCAGGCGCATGCAAAAAATGCTGTCGACTGCGTTGTCCGGCAGGTCGATATCAAATGCAGATGTCTGCAAGTGCCGTACCCTTTTAACCACATCAGCGGGCTGGGCTATCGATGCCACTTCGAGCATGGACGCCGAATTGTCTGCGCCGATGATCATGCGGTTGTGTTTTTCAGCCAGCAGCGGCCAAAACCGCCCCGCCCCGCAAGGCAGGTCTAACACCACGCCCGGATCTCCAGCCAATGCCAAAGCTTTGCGCGCCAGTTGCACATCGCGTTTATGCGAAAGGCGTCGTGCGAAGCCATCTTGATGTTTAAGCAAGTACTCGATGGCGTGTTGCAGGTCATATTTTTCAGCAAATTCAAGTTTGATCGCGGTGCTCATGGTGGCTCTCCTGAAGCAATTACAGGCCACCTTAACCAGGAGAACGTGCGCATCAGGTCATCATGAGGTGAAAAAAATGTACGAGCGAGTCCATAAACGCTGTAGGGTTTTACAGACACAAGATACTGGCTCGGGGCCACTCTACGGACTAATGAGCCGTAGGAGAAGTGACCTGCAGGCCGCAGGTCACGAATGGATAGCTCAGATGTCGGTGGGATTGAGCTCTACGTGGAAGCGGCAACCGTTGGGCTCCATGGTCGTCAGCGTCACTCGCCAGCCCTGGCTGTCGCAGATCCGCTGGACCAAGGACAGGCCCAACCCAAGCCCTTCACCGCGTTTTTCGCCGCCCCGCACAAAGGGCTGAAACATGGCCTGACGCTTCTCTTCGGGGATGCCCACACCACTGTCCTCGACCACAAACCCGGTGGGCTCAAGGCTCAAGCGAATGAACCCGATGTCGGTGTAGTGCAAAGCATTACGCAACAGGTTGCCCATGACCGCATGCAAAAACGTCGCGTTGTAGCGGGTATCGAGCGGGTTGCCGGGGTCATAGATCAGTGTCAGCCCTTTCGCTTCGATAGGCCCCCGCCACAAGCTGATCAAACCCTCGGCCACGGTCGTCAGGGTGACCGTCGGCGACATGGTGGAGTCTTCATGCTGTGCACGGGCGAGCATGAGGAAGGTTTGCACCAGCTCACGCATTTCTTCACAGGCGCGGGAAATTCGCTCCACTTGTGAGCGACTGCGCTGATCCAGCGATGGGCTTTCGAGCAACAGTTCGCAGGAACTTGCCAACACCATCAGCGGCGTACGTAATTCGTGACTCACGTCGCTGGTAAACAGCCGCTCGCGGGTCAAGGTGTCACGCAGGCGGCCCAGGGTGGCGTCAAAGGCCACGGCCAGCTCACCCACCTCATCGGCGGCATAATCGGGCGCCAACGGCGGGGCCAGGCCCAACAGCTGTTCTCGATGGCGTACCTGACGCGCCAGACGTACCACTGGCGCCATCACCCTGCGCGCCAGGACCCAACCGAGGAAAACCGCCAGCGCCAGCGCCAGCACAAACCCGACCAGCACCACGGCGAACAGCACGCGCTCGCGCTCTTCAAAATCACTTTGGTCTTGCAGCAACACGTAGCGCCGCCCGTCGACCACCTCGACCATCGCGTGATACGACAGTTGGTCACGGAACACCTCATGAAAGCCCGGTTCCAGGTGGCGCAAGTCTTTGGGCAAGGCAAAATCACCGCGCCCGCCGCTGTAATAAAACAGCTGATCGGGCTCTGGACGGTGGTTCCAGTCGCTGACGTTATCCATCAACAGCAAACGCTGAAGATCACCGCCCAAGCCTGCTGAAATCAGTTTTTCTTCGACCAGGTGCACCGTGGCGACAATGCCCATGGCGAACGTCCCGGCCACCAGCGCACTCATCAGCGCAAAGGCGATGATGATTCGTTGGGCAAGGCTTTGTTTAAACTCCATCACGGCTCTCGGCGAGGCGATACCCCACGCCATGCACCGTTTGCAGCAAGGGTTTGTCGAACGGTTTGTCGATCACCTGACGCAGCTGGTGAACGTGGCTGCGCAGGCTGTCGCTGTCCGGGCAGTCATCGCCCCACAGGGCTTCTTCCAGCACTTCACGGCGCAGCACATGCGGGCTTTTTTGCATCAACACGGCCAGCAGTTTCAAGCCGACCGGGTTGAGCTTGAGCATGCGCCCTTCACGGGTGACTTCCAGGGTGTCGAGGTCGTAGCGCAAGTCTGCGACCTGCAACTCGCGACGGCCGCCGCCTTGCGCACGGCGCAGTACGGCCTCGATGCGCGCTGCCAGCTCGGACAAAGCAAAAGGTTTAAGCAGATAGTCATCAGCACCGGACTTGAAGCCTTGCAGGCGATCATCCAACTGGTCACGGGCCGTGAGCATGATGACCGGCGTGTCGCGACGGGCGTCTTCGCGCAGGCGCTTGCACAGTGTGTAGCCATCAATGCCCGGCAGCATGATGTCGAGCACGATCAAGTCATAGTGTTCAGTCGCGGCCAGATGCAACCCGGACAAGCCGTCCTGCGCGCAGTCAACGGTATACCCCTTAAGCCCCAGGTAGTCCGCCAGATTGGCGAGGATATCGCGATTGTCTTCAACCAATAAAATTCGCATGGGCACTTTTCTCCGTACGCAGTAACGGCCATCTCGGCCACGGCAGCTTAAGGCCAAGAGCCGCGCAGAGCCAGCGTTGTAGGGCGTTAACACGATTTAGTTAACGCCCGCGCGATGTTGACGAGTCTTTCACTCGACGCTCACACACTACCGACAACAGCGACTGCATACTCGTGCGCCCACAGGTGTTTTGTGGGTGGTAGATCAAGAGATCGCGGCCTGCGGCAGCTCCTACGGGATGCTCATCAGGCACAAAAAAGCCCCGCCTGATCACTCAGGCGGGGCTTTTGCGTATCGGGGTAAGGCTGGCTTACATCATGCCGCCCATACCACCCATGCCGCCCATGTCTGGCATACCGCCGCCAGCTGGTTTGTCTTCCTGGATCTCAGCGATCATCGCCTCAGTGGTGATCATCAGGCTGGCAATCGACGAAGCCGCTTGCAGAGCCGAACGAGTCACTTTAGCCGGGTCAAGAATACCCATTTCGATCATGTCGCCGTATTCGCCAGTGGCAGCGTTGTAACCGAAGTTACCCGAACCCTGCTTCACTTTGTCGACTACAACGCTTGGCTCGTCGCCGGAGTTGGAAACGATCTGGCGCAGAGGTGCTTCAACAGCACGACGCAGCAGCGCGATACCAACGTTCTGATCGGCGTTGTCGCCTTTCAGGTCAGAGATTGCCTGCAGAGCGCGAACCAGTGCCACGCCACCGCCAGGTACCACGCCTTCTTCAACGGCTGCACGGGTAGCGTGCAGGGCGTCTTCAACGCGGGCTTTCTTCTCTTTCATTTCAACTTCGGAACCAGCGCCAACCTTGATCACTGCTACGCCGCCCGACAGCTTGGCCAGACGCTCTTGCAGTTTTTCACGGTCGTAGTCCGAGGTGGTGTCAGCCACTTGAGCACGGATCTGAGTCACACGTGCCTGGATGTCCGCTTCAACGCCAGCACCGTCGATGATGGTGGTGTTTTCTTTGGACAGGATTACGCGCTTGGCGTTACCCAGGTGCTCCAGAGTGGTGCTTTCCAGGCTCAGGCCGATCTCTTCGGAGATAACGGTACCGCCAGTCAGAACAGCGATGTCCTGCAGCATTGCTTTACGACGGTCGCCGAAGCCAGGTGCTTTAACAGCAGCGACTTTAACGATACCGCGCATGTTGTTCACAACCAGAGTCGCCAGGGCTTCGCCTTCAACGTCTTCAGCCACGATCAGTAGTGGACGGCCGGCTTTGGCAACGGCTTCCAGTACTGGCAGCATTTCGCGGATGTTGGAGATCTTTTTGTCAACCAACAGGATCAGCGGGCCGTCCAGCTCAGCCACCATGGTGTCTGGCTTGTTAACGAAGTAAGGGGACAGGTAGCCACGGTCAAACTGCATGCCTTCAACCACAGACAGTTCGTTTTCCAGGCCCGAGCCTTCTTCAACGGTGATCACGCCTTCTTTGCCGACTTTAGCCATGGCTTCAGCAATGATGTCGCCGATGGAGCTGTCGGAGTTGGCAGAGATGGTACCTACCTGAGCGATTGCCTTGCTGTCAGCGCATGGCTTGGACAGTTCACGCAGCTCTTTGACAATGGCGATGGTCGCCTTGTCGATACCGCGTTTCAGGTCCATCGGGTTCATGCCGGCAGCGACGGCTTTCAGGCCTTCGTTGACAATCGACTGAGCCAGAACGGTTGCAGTGGTAGTACCGTCACCAGCGTCATCGTTCGCACGGGAGGCAACGTCTTTAACCAGCTGCGCGCCCATGTTTTCGAAGCGGTCTTTCAGTTCGATTTCTTTGGCAACCGAAACACCGTCTTTGGTGATGGTCGGAGCGCCGAAGCTCTTCTCGATGATCACGTTGCGGCCTTTAGGGCCCAATGTTGCTTTTACTGCGTCAGCCAGGACGTTGACACCGGCGAGCATTTTTTTACGGGCGGAATCGCCGAATTTAACTTCTTTAGCAGCCATGTTCGTTCTTCCTTAAATACTTTGTAGTAACGGGAAAAGGAGCGGGAAATCAGCCTTCGATAACAGCGAGAATCTCGTTCTCAGCCATTACCAGCAGGTATTCGCCGTCGACTTTCACAGTGTTGCTGCCGGAGTAAGGGCCGAACACAACCTTGTCACCCACTTTCACGGCCAGCGCACGCACTTCACCGTTGTCCAGAACGCGGCCAGTACCCACAGCAATGACTTCACCGCTGTTGGCTTTCTCGGCAGCTGAACCCGGCAGAACGATACCGCCAGCGGTTTTCTTTTCTTCTTCGCTGCGACGGATTACGACGCGGTCATGCAGAGGACGAAGCTTCATTGTCGATCTCTCCTAATTGTGGTGTTCATCGGCCGGTGTCAATACCGGCTGGGTTTGCAAGTCCGGAAATGCCGGGTGTTAATCGCTGAAGGGTGCCTGCTGTTGCCAGCAAAACCCTGCGGTGCCAGTTACATAAGGGCGCATCCAGTGATTACAAGAGCGCCCTGACGAATTTTTTTTACCTTTCGCACCGCGCAAAAACAAACACGGCACTCTTGAGTGCCGTGCTTAAGCCTTTACAGGGAAACTTACTTGTCGCGGTGTTCAAACTCGCCTTCGATCACATTGGGTTCACGACCCACGGGTTGATGCGTGCCGGGACGATGCGCCGCTTCAAATTCCTCGGCAAAGGCACGCTGGCGCATCGCTTGCTCTTCTGCACGTTTGCGCAAGCGATTGACCAGAAAATGACGAACCGGCGGGAGCAACAACAGCAGACCGGCGATGTCGCTGATAAAACCCGGCAGTACCAGCAAGCCGCCACCCAACGCCACCATCAGGCCTTGAAGCATTTGTTGAGCCGGCAGCTCACCACGATTGAGGCTTTCACGCGCACTCAAGGCGGTGGCCAAACCCGCAACGCGTACTACCAGAACCCCGAACAAGGAGCCTGCGATGATCAGCAGCAACGCCGGGAAAAACCCGATAGCGGTGCTGACCTTAAAAAAGACGTACAGCTCTAGCACTGGAAACAACAGAAAGAGCAATAAAAAAGCGCGCATCAAATGATTCCTCTCCGGAAGAATATCTTCCAACACAGCTTAGATGACGGCGCGCCTTTGTGAATTCAAGGTTATGCCGTTTCTTTTTTTGGCCATTCGCTTGCGCGAGCCAGTAAAACCAGCGCTTCGCGCACTTGTGTCGAAGTGTTACAAGCCTCTGGAAAGCCCAGCCAGTACACACTTTGACCAATGCGCAGATGCATGCCTTCGCTGTCCAGGCCGATCATTTTTGCAGGCTCTGTCTTTGGCAGCCCGGCCAACTCAACGTAATGAGCGATGGCGTTAGCGTGATCGTCGTTCATGTGCTCGACCATGCGCACTTCGACTTGGCCGGCAAATGGGTTGGCCAAAGTGAGCTGATCGACCCAGTGAATCGCACCAAAACCACCGATATAACGATGGCGAACCGGGTTGAGCACCCAAAAGTCGAAATCATGGGCGGTGTGATAGCTCTGCGATTCAGGGAAATAGCGGTAGTAACGCTCAGCCGCGGCGTCAATGGCCGCGGGGTCTGTAATTTGCTCGGCTTCGGCCAGGTAGGTCAGACGTCCTACCGCCTGCACGTCTTCGGCGCCACGCTCACCCACCATCAGTGAGCACTTGGGGTCTTTGCGCAGGTTGTGGGTGTGCTGAGCGATCCGGCTGATCAGGATCAATGGTCGCCCTTGCTCATCCAGGCAATAAGGCACCATAGACCCGAAGGGGAACCCTGGCATTGCCTTGGAGAGCGTGGCCAACGCTCCGCGGTATTCCTTGAGCAATAATTCTCGGGCATGCTTGGCTACTTCAACGCTCAACTTATGACTCCTTAATAAAAATCCGTCGAAACGGTCGAGATCAGGGCACTCATGCAACTAAAAGACAAAGTAATCATTATCACTGGCGGCTGCCAAGGGCTAGGTCGCGCCATGGCCGAGTACCTGGCTGCCAAGGGCGCCAAGCTGGCTTTGGTGGACCTGAACCCGGAAAAGCTCGAGCTCGCGGTTGCGGCCTGTCAGGCCCACGGGGTTCAAGCGCGGGCTTATTTGTGCAACGTCGCCGATGAAGAGCAGGTTACACAAACCGTGGGGCAAATTGCTGAAGACTTTGGCGCGATCAATGGTCTGGTGAACAACGCCGGGATCTTGCGTGATGGCCTGCTGTTAAAGGTCAAAGACGGCGTCGTCAGCAAAATGAGCCTGGCGCAGTGGCAAGCCGTTATCGACGTCAACCTGACCGGGGTTTTCCTGTGCACCCGTGAAGTGGCGGCGAAGATGGTCGAACTCAACAGCCAGGGTGCGATTATCAATATTTCTTCCATCTCACGCGCTGGCAACGTTGGCCAAACCAACTATTCGGCCGCCAAGGCAGGTGTGGCAGCCGCGACAGTGACCTGGGCCAAAGAGCTGGCGCGTTACGGTATCCGTGTGGCGGGCATTGCTCCCGGGTTTATCGAAACTGAAATGACCTTGGGTATGAAGCCCGAAGCCCTGGAAAAAATGACCGCGGGCATCCCGTTGAAACGTATGGGCAAGGTCGAAGAAATCGCCCATTCAGCGGCGTATATCTTTGAAAACGACTATTACAGCGGCCGAATCCTGGAGCTGGATGGCGGTTTAAGGATTTAACTCCCCGCCCAGCTGGAGCCGCCGGAAGTTGCGATCTTTTGACGTTCAAGATCAAAAGATCGCGAGGCGAGCTCGCTCCTGCACAAGGGTCGTGGTGTTACCACATCACGCCAAAACCTGCGGTGTAGCGGGTTTTGTTGAGTGCGTTGTCTTTGCCGCTGCTACTGCCGATCAGGTCTTTTTCAGCCTTGAGGTTGAGCGATGCCCATTCGGTGACTTTGTAGCGCAAGCCAATTTCGGCATCGAGGCTGTAGTCTGAATCCCCGCCCAGCGGCTTGCCCAGTTCACCGTTGGTAAAGATCGATACCGTTTTACCTACCAGGTAACGGTTGTAATCCCACTTCATGGCCAGCGAGTAGAAGTTGCTTTTACCGCCATCCGAGTATTCATAGTCGGTACGGTTCAGCAGTGAGCCCAAGGAAAACGCGCCCAGCTCGTCATCCCAGAACTGATAACCAGGACCAGTACCTACGGTGCGCTGACGGGAAATGTCTTCGATTCTGTCGCGGGTGTAGTTCAAGCGGCCCTGCCAGTACCAGTGCTCATCAATAAAGTGGTCAAGCGCGTATTCGGCATTCCAGTTGTTCGTAGTGACCACATCGTTCTGGGCCTCACGGTTGTAGGACGCTTCGGCGTTGTGACGCCAGGCGCCGTGACGCGCCGAGGTTTTGAGGTCAATGTCGTAGTCATCGGTGTCTTTGTCGGCGCGTTTGTAGTCCAGCGCGACGTCGACATTACCCTTCCAAACAAAGTCTTCGATCAGCGGTTTGGGTTTGACGATTTGCTGAATGCTCGCCAGCTCAACAGTTTTAGGCGCCTCGCCATTGGCCAGAATGACCTTGCCGTCTTCGGCAGCCTTGAGAGACTTGGCCTTTTCGCCCACGTAGGCATCTTGTTTGACCAACAGCTCCTGATCGCTTTCCAGGGTTTTGACTTGCTTCCAGTCAATCGGAATTGCACCCGCATAGTCGGTCTGAATCAGCAACTTGCCCCCATCAAACACTTTTATCTTGCCGGACAGACGGTCGCCGTTCTTTAACCAGACCGTATCGGCGAGCAAAGGCGTGGACACATTCAAGACAGCAAGGCATAACAAGGTTCTGGACAACATAAGCAGATGCGAGACTCGGATTTACGAAAGAATGACGGCATTATCCAGAAGGACACACCCCAGGCAAAGAAAGACCCGGTGTTTTTCGTGTAGTTCCTTTGCTATAGCGCGCGACGGAAACGTCTTATTTATAACTCCACGGTTTTCACCCCCATGAACTCACCCGACAGTGCATCGCCATCGCCTGCCGAGCTTCGACGAACGGCCCTGTACTCGACCTTGATGCAAGTGCCCGATGGCAAAGTCGTCACCTACGGTCAGCTCGCCGAGCTGGCAGGCCTGGGGCGGGCCGCCCGCTGGGTCGGCCGCACGCTGAGCCAGCTC